>CP108998.1 GCA_036226585.1 Streptomyces sp. NBC_00708 | reverse complement strand
GTACCCCATCGCTTCGCGATGGGTAAGCGAAACGAACCGCTTCGCGGTTCGTGACGCAGTGTTGAAAAAGCCGCTTCGCGTCTTTCGGATTTCCGCTTCGCTCCAATCCTGGGGCCTCCGCTTCGCTGCGGCCCGAAGTGCGGGGCGGGTCCGCTTCGCTCCCCCGCCCGGTTCCGGCTCCGCCGGAACGGCTGGCTACATGATGACGGTGCATCATTGCTGGTCTGTGTAGCATCCCGAGAAAACAGCCACCCCCGAGCCATGACAGCCCGTCACCCCGGCCGGGTGCCGGCCCGGACCCGTTGGGTGCGGGTTCCGCTTCGCTCCACCCGCACCGGACAGGCCGTCAGCCGTATTCGGGGATGCCCCTGCCGCCGGGGAGATGCTCTGGAACTCCCCCTTGGTGAACATCGGCCCGCTACGATGATACCCGTGCATCACTTGCACATGCGCTGCTTGGTGCATCATTGATGTGCTGTGTAGCATCCCGAATATGTTGCCACCACCTCTGGCAGCCTGCCTGTTCATTCATGGATTTCCGGAGATTTGGTATGCCGAGTACGGGGAAATTCACGCTCCGACCTCACCAGGTCGAAGCCGTTGACGCTGTCGTGCGCGGCCTTGATATCCCGCCGGGGAAGAAGATCCCGCGGACCGGGCTGCGGGCCACGGTGGTCGCGGCGTGCGGCACGGGCAAGACGTTCATCGCCGCGCACTCCGCGCTTCGTCTGGCCCGGCACGGCCGGGTCCTGGTCCTGGTGCCGACCCTGGACCTGCTCACACAGACAGTGCGGGAGTGGAGGGCAGCCGGCCACCACGGGCCCGCCGTCGCCGTCTGCTCGCTGGAGGACGACCCGCACCTGTGGGACCTGAAGGTGCGCTCCACGACGAGTGCTCCGCAACTGGCGTTGTGGCACGGGCGCGGACCGGTGACCGTCTACGCCACCTACGCCTCCCTCCCCGTCCTCGCAGAAGCCCACGAAGGCGCCTACGGACTGCCCATGGACGTCTTCGACCTCGTGGTCATCGACGAAGCACACCGAACCAGTGGATCGGCAGGCAAGGCATGGGCCGCGGTTCACGACCAGGACATCATCCCCGCCATGCGCCGGCTCTACATGACCGCCACACCCCGAATCTGGAAGGAACGCCCACCCCGGCCCTCCCGGACGCAGCGGCAGGAGGAGGCGGGGGAGCTGCGGGACCGGTTGCCGCAGGACATGGCCTGCTCCATGGACGACCCCAAGATCTTCGGCCCCGTCGTCTACGAACTCTCACTCGCATCAGCCATCTCCCGGGGCCTGCTGGCGCGATACCAGATCGTCGTCGTAGAACTCACCGACCCCCTCATCACCCCGGAACGGCTGTCCGGACCACAGAAACGCGACGAGGACGTCCGCGGCGAACGACTTCACCGTCGAGGACCTCCTGGACCAGAACTGCACCGTCTGCCTCATCGCGTCCGAAGCCGACGCCGAGCGCTTCGCACCGCTCCTGACGTCCACCTGCGGCACATCCTCGGCGTACGCCAGCTCCTCCCACGACACGCGATGCGACTCCTCCAGCCCCCGCCTGCCCGACTCCCTCCCATAACGGCCCCTCAACCGCTCCTGACTCTAGCCCCGCTCACTGACAGTGACCCCCCGACGGTCGCGGATCGGGCCCGCCCCTACACCTACCGCCCGAAGTCCGCCGCGACCTCGCGCACGTCCGGGTCGATGCTGTCCTCGGCGCGGGCGCACAACTCCTGGAGAGCCTCGTCGAGGCCGAGGTGGTAGAGGAGTTCGGCCATGCGCCGGTAGTCGTCGCTATCGTCCGCGTCATCGAGCAGGCGCCGGACAGCCGGAGGGACGATCTCCTTCGCCTCCCGCCAGGGCAGCCTTCCCAGCAGGTTGCGGATGAGCATGGTGTGGCGCACTTGCAGGGCGAGTTCGAGCAGGTCGTCGACGAGAGCTTTCGTCGACGTCGTACCGAGCGTCTCCAGGAGGAGGATGGCCCGTACCGCCTGCTCG
Source organism: Streptomyces sp. NBC_00708 (assembly GCA_036226585.1). Taxonomy (GTDB): domain Bacteria; phylum Actinomycetota; class Actinomycetes; order Streptomycetales; family Streptomycetaceae; genus Streptomyces. The sequence continues at coordinate 195,482 of CP108998.1, read as the reverse complement.
GGCCGACGCAGGGCCGACCTGAGTTGCTCCTGCGCCCCCTCCCTGTCGATCCGCAGCGGGCCGAGTGCGCGGTTCAGACGGTCGGCGACCGCGAGCGCCTCCGCAAAGGCGTCGTCGTCCGCACGCGCGTTCGTCTGGGACATGTCTTCCCTCACTTCTTCTTGTTTCCCACCCATACCCAGTCCAGGCCCGCGACCAGGTTGCTGAACTCTCCCGCGGACATGGCCACGGTGGGGTAGATCGTCCGGTGCCCCCACTCCTTCATACCTCCGACGTCCTCTCCATCGGCGTGGATCCCCAGACCGAGCGGCAGTTCCGCGTCCGGCGCCAGCACGTGGAACTGACCGGTGACGGGCGCTACCTCAGGGTAGACAAATGTCGACTTGCCGGGCGTATCGTCCATGGGGGACTGCGGCGCGAAGGGGCCGACGACCTCGTCGGGGGACTCCACATGGAGGTCCCTGTCCAGGCGGACGGGTTTCGGCGCCTCCTTGTTGCCGAAGGCATGAAGAGGCTCGCGCTCCGCGGCCGTGTCCAGGGCGTTCGCCGCTTGATCGACAAGGTCCGCCGCGGCCCCGGCCACGGTCACGCCGACCTCCGCCAGCGCCTGGGCCGCACCGACCACGGCGCCGGCGCCGCCTTCCGTACGCGGTTCGCCGACCTCGTCCTCGGGCTCCGGTTCCGTACGCGGGGCGTCGGCCTCGTCCTCGGGTTCAGGTTCGGCGTCGGCCTCAGGCTCAGGCGGCTCCGGTTCGGAGTCGGGCTCAGACTCCGGTTCGGACTCAGGCTCAGGCTCAGGCGGCTCCGGTTCGGAGTCGGGCCCTGGCTCTGCTTCCGGCTCCGCCTCCGGCGTGGCCTCGGTTTCCGGTTCGGGCTCCGGCTCCGAGCGGTCCTGTGGGGGAGGCTCGCCATCGGTTTCCGTCTGATCGACCGGGGCGGTCGGCTCGGGGGCGTCGACCTCCTCGTCCGCGTACTGCTCCGCTTCCGGTTCATCGTCGAGGGCGTCGCCCTCCTGCCACTGGTCGGTCTCGGCCGGGAGCGGCGCCTCCGGCCCGTCCGGCCCCTCGGGCTCCTCCGGCTCGTCCCCCTCCTGGCAGCCGTCGCCGGCCTCCGGCGGCGGAGGCGGTGCGTCGGACACGCCGCCGAGTTCGCTCATGACCAGTTCACCCCCGTCAGGGCGCATTCCTGCGCCACTCGTACTGCTGTCTCCCGTAGTAGCGCTGCTAGTTGCGGCCCTTCCGCGCAGGCCGCCCGGAAGGCCCGCCGCACGTGTTCCTCCGTCGTCCCCCCGTCGCCAACGTGATCGCGCCGCGCAGGCCGCTGCGGGTGACATCACCGGTCCGGGCGTATGCCTTGTCCGGCGCGCAACCCGGGAGGGCGCGGATCTGGCGGCGGTGGTCCGCCGCCGACGTCCCGGTCAGGCGCAGGCCGCGGGACGCCCATTGGGCCTCGTGGTCGGGGTAGGTGTGGGGGCCGTCCGGCATGGTCCGCCGTGCCTGGTGGACGACGGACAGGACGTCCCGGAAGCGGTAGTTGGCGTAGGTGTAGCGCTGCGGGTCGCCGGTCGGGGGCGGTGTGCCGAGCAGGGCGGCGGAGAGCACGGCGTACAGGCGTTCCGCGAAGTCCGCCGGGTCGACCTCGTCGCGTATGAGGGATTCGTGGGCGGCGACGGCCCGTTCGACGGCGTAGACGAGGGTGCACTCCAAGTCGCGGTGCGGAAGGGCGGTGAGCGCGGCAGCGACCGGGGCGGCCGGGGCGGGCGCGCTCTTGCCCATCGCCTGGGCCGAGGCTGCGGCGTCCGCCCAGACCAGGGGCAGGGGCTCCAGGGAACGGTGGTGGGAGTCGTTCATGGTGCGCAAACTGCACGGCTCGCGGCGGCAGGAGGTCCCGCACAACGGGCTGCGGCTGCTCAGCAGCGGCGGCTCCGTCGACGCGTCGTCGGCGCTCTCGGCGTGCTCCCCGTGCGGGATCGCCGTCAGGACGGGCCGGTCCATGCCGTCGGCGGCGATGGCGGCCTGTCCGGGCGGCAGGGCGACGACATTCTCGCTCTGCTCGGACTGGAGGTTCATCGTCGCGCCGACCGCGCGCCGGTCGTCCTCCGCGGGCAGCCGGTGCATGATCTTCAGCGCGCTGTTCTTGATGACGTCGGGCAGGATCTTGCTGGGGATCTGCTCGACGATCACAACACCTTCGCCATACGCCCGGATCTCGGCCAGCAGGGAGGCGAAGAGCTCGACGGCGGCGGCCGCAGGCCCGTCCTCCACGTTCTTCAGGAACCGGTGCAGCGCATCAGGGCGGCTGATCTCCTCCCGTACACCGAGGGCAACGATCTCCACCCGGAAACCGGCGGCCGCAAAACGTTCGGCCGTGCTGATCGTCATCTCCGGATCACGGAAGACGCCTTCGAGTACCAGGCTGTAGCGGTTCTTGAGCGCGTAGTCGATGCTCATGCATACCCAGGGGCCGGAAGCCTGTGCGGTGCCGGTCTCGAACGTCTGCGGCTCTTCCCGGCGCAGCTTGTCGTATTCGGGGTGAAGAGAACGAAGTTCATCACCGGTGAGCGGCACCAGGTCGGCACCTTCGTAGCGCCGCTGCGTTGCCTGCACCGCCTGCGACTTGCCGGCCGCCGGCTGGGCACCGAGAAGCACCAGGACCGGCTGATCCGGCTGGGGCTGGTATCCATCGAAGACATAGCGCCGGACCGTGCCGTCGAACTCGGCCTGCAGCTGCTCTTCGGTGAGGAAGTACTCGCTCGCCTCAGCCACGCTCGGACGACTCCAGTTCCTCGATCTCGCGTGTCCATCGGGCGATGTGCGCGATGAGCTGATCTCGAGCGTGGGCCGGTACGGCGGCGCGCGTTGCGCAGCGCCATCACCTTGTCCCCCCCACTCCCCACGCTCCTCCGCGGTCGCTGCGCCTTTCGAGCGGCTGTTGTAGAGGCCGGTCAGTGTGGTGGCCGTCTCCGAGAACTCGTCGAAGACCACGGTCGTCGGCACGTCCTGGTAGGGGTCGGCCGGAGGCTTGGCATGGTTGGTCATTCATTTCTCCTCATGTGTCGTTCGGCCGCCCCACGAGGTGAGGGGCGGCAACGGGGCCGTACGGACTCGCACAGAACCCAGCCCCAAGGTCAGCTCGTCAGACCACGCCACCAGTCAGCAACCTGAGGATCCATCCGGTAGAGCATCTCGGACTTGCCGCTGTTGCTGTTGTAACTGCCCTGCCAGTTCTCGATCGGCCACCGCTTCTCCCCGAACAGCTCCGCTGCAACACGGCTCAGGCGCGCGTGCTCGTTGCGCTGCTGACGTTCATCGAGTCCTGAGCGCTCAAGGACCTCGGTAAACGTGACAGTCTCGCCGGCGCGCTCGACTGCGACTTCGAACAGGGCACGTACCCCTGCCAGGTGCCGGACTCGCCCCCACAGCAGACTGACCTGTTCCCGCGTCCAGAGCCCCTGCCGGGGGATGTTCACCGAGAACGCCGTGCCGTCGATGCAAGCAAGCACCCCCGTGAGCTTCTTCTGAACGGCCTCAACGTCCGCAAGCGCCCCAACAACGGCGGCTCGCAGAACTTCTCGATCCATGGCCCCTCCAAAGTCGTACACGACTCCACACGAGCCTACTGAGTCGTACACGAGGCTGCCAAGAGGTTCACACTCAGGCAGTCACTGGGTCCGCCGCTACGGCTTCTCAGTTAGCACGCTCGGCCTGGGGCGCCCCTACGCTCGCCTCCAGGTCAAGGGGGCTGATACTGGTGGGATCGCGTATTCAACTGTCGCCAGTTCTCCGAGGAATCCGACCGGCAAGTGACCCGGTGTGATCGCCAATGACGTATAGACACCAGGGCGCGCCGTCCGCAGCGTCTGCCGGAAACCGGCCCCACTTCTTCAGGACACTCCCTGCCAGGTGTCCATGCCGAACGTGCCCTTGATGTCGGAGGCGATGGTGTGGGCGTTGACGTTGGATGCGAGCTGGAAGACGGTGGTCTTGCTCGGTCCTCTGACGGACAGGCGTACGGGGTTGTCGCCGGGGTGCGCCTGCATGATCCGCTTCAGCTCGGTGATGAGTTGTTGGTTGATGCGGTGGTAGGGCAGTCGCAGGTGGACGGGGGCTGCTCCGGAGCGCTCGGCGGAGGAGATGTCGAGTACCTGGATTTCCTGGCCGAAGATGCTGAGCGCGCCGTCGCGGTCGTTGATCCTGCCCTGGACGCTGACAACGCTGTCCTCGAGGAGGGCCGCGGCAACGAGTTGGTAGACGGCGGGGAAGAAGAGGACTTCCATGGTGCCGTCGCGGTCGGCGAGGTTGATCAGGGCCCAGGTGTTGCCCTGTTTGGTGATCTTGTTCTGGACTCCGGTGATGAGTCCGGACAGGCGGACGACGCCTTCGGTGCGGCCGGAGGCGATGAGGTCGGGAATGGTGGTGTCGCGGTGCTGGGCCAGGACGTGCTCGGTGCCGTCGAGGGGGTGCGCGGAGACGTAGAGGCCGAGCATTTCGCGTTCGGTGGCCAGCAGTGCCTTTCGGGGCCACTCGTCTTCGGCGATGGCGAAGGCCAGGCCGAAGCCGGCGCCATCCTCGCCAGTGCCGGCGAGGTCTCCGAAGAGGTCGTCCTGACCGATGGCCGCGGCCTTCTTCACGGGGATGACGGAGTCGATGGCGCTGTCGTGGACGGCGGACAGGCCCTTGCGGGTGTGTCCGAGGGAGTCGAACGCGCCGGCTTTGATCAGTGATTCGACGGCCCGCTTGTTCAGGGCGGGCAGGTCGACCTTGTCGAGAAAGTCGGGGAAGTCGGCGAACTTTCCCTTGGTCTGGCGCCCGTCGACGATGCAGGCGATGACGTTCTCCCCGACGTTGCGCACGGACTGCAGGCCGAAGCGCACGTCGTCGCCGATGGCGGTGAACTCCGCGAACGACTCGTTGACGTCGGGCTGCAGCACGGTCACCCCGGCCTTACGGGCGTCTGCGAGGTAGATACCCGCCTTGTCCTTGTCATCGCCCACCGATGTGAGCAGGGCAGCCATGTACTCGGCGGGGTAGTTCGCCTTGAGAATAGGCGGTCCACAAGGACACGAGCCCGTACCCGGCGGTGTGGGACTTGTTGAAGGCGTAGCCGGAGAAGGGAAGCATGACGTCCCACAGGGCCTTGATCGACTCCTCGGAGTAGTCGTTGTCGCGCATGCCACCGTGGAACTTCTCCCACTCCGCGGCCAGGACCTCCGGTTTCTTCTTGCCCATCGCGCGGCGCAGCAGGTCGGCGCCGCCCAGGGTGTAGCCGGCGAGCTGGCGGGCGATCGCCATGATCTGCTCTTGGTAGATGAGCAGGTGGAAGGTGTTGCCGAGGATGGGTTCCAGGGCGTCGCGGAGTTCGGGGTGGATCGGTTCGATGCTCTGGCGGCCGGTCTTGCGGTGGGCGTAGTTGGTGTGGGCGTTGGCGGCCATGGGGCCGGGCCGGTAGAGGGCGAGGGCGGCTGCGATGTCTTCGAAGCGGGTGGGTTCCATCAGCTTGAGCAGGGTCTGCATACCGGCCCCGTCGAGCTGAAAGATGCCGAAGGTGTTGCCGGTGGCGAGGAGTTCGTAGGTCTTCTTGTCGTCGAGGGGGATCGTCTCGGTGGACAGGTCGACGCCGCGGTTGGTTCGCACGTTCTGGATGGCCTGATCGATGACACCGAGGTTGCGCAGCCCCAGGAAGTCCATCTTGACCAGCCCCATGTCTTCGCATGAGGGATAGTCGAACCCGGTGATCTTCACCCCGTCCTTGGCACGCATGTGCAGCGGGATGCGGTTGGTGAGCTTCGTCTTGGAAAGGATCACCGCGGCCGCGTGCACGCCGGTGCCGCGGATCAGGCCCTCGACGCCCTTGGCGGAGTCGATGACCTTCCTGACGTCCGGCTCGCTCTCGTACATCGTGCGGACCTCGCCGGCCTCGCTGTGGCGGGGGTGGGAGGAGTCGAAGATGCCGTCGATGCTGATGCCCTTGCCCATCACGTCGGGCGGCAGCGCCTTCGTGATCCGCTCGCCGTGCGCGAAGGGGTAGCCCAGCAGACGCGAGGAGTCCTTGATGGCGTTCTTGGCCTTCAGCTTGCCGAAGGTGTTCACCATCGCCGTGTACTCGGTGCCGTACTTCTCGACGACGTAGCGGACCATCTGGTCGCGCTTGCGGTCGTCGAAGTCGAGGTCGACGTCCGGCGGGTTGATGCGCTCCGGATTCAGGAACCGTTCGAAGAGCAGACCGTGCTCCAACGGGCACAGCTCGGTGATGCGGGTGGCGTAGGCGACGATCGAACCGGTGGCCGAGCCGCGGCCCGGCCCGACCGGGATCTTGTTCTCGCGGGCGTAGCGGCAGATGTCGGCGACCACGAGGAAGTAGGAGGAGAAGCCCATGGGGCCGATGACCGTCATCTCGGTCTCGAAACGCTCCAGCACCTCGTCCGGGACGGGGCTGCCGTAGCGCATCTCCAGTCCCTTGAGGACGTCCTTGCGCAGCCAAGACTCCTGCGTCTCCCCTTCGGGAACATCGGGGAACTGCGGCATCTCGTCCTCGTGGGCGAAGACTTCCTCGTAGGACTCGACGCGCTCCGCGATCAACAGCGTGTTGTCGCAGGCCTCGGGCAGCTCGGAGAACAGCGCACGCATCTCGGCGGCGGTCTTGAGGTAGTAGCCGCTGCCGTTGAAGCGGAACCGCTTCGGGTCGTCCTTGTTCTTGCCGACCCCGATGCACAGCAGGTTGTCGTGCGCGTCCGCGTCGCTCTCGTGGACGTAGTGCGCGTCGTTCGTGGACAGCAACGGGATGCCCAGATCCTTGGCCAGGCGCAGCAGGTCCGCGCGGACGTTGCGCTCGAGGTCCAGGCCGTGGTCCATGAGCTCCAGGAAGTAGTTCTCCTTCCCGAAGATGTCCTGGTAGGAGGCGGCGACCTGCCGGGCTTCGTCGTACTGGTTCAGGCGCAGGCGGGTCTGGATCGCTCCGGAGGGGCAGCCTGTCGTCGCGATGATCCCGTCCGCGCGTTCGGAGATCAGTTCCATGTCCATGCGCGGCTTGCCCGCCGGGAACTGTCCGGAGTAACTGGCCTCGGTCGACAGGTAGAAGAGGTTCTGCAGCCCTTGCACGTTGCGGGCCCACATCGTCATGTGGGTGAAGCGTCCGCCGCCGGAGACGTCCTTGGAACCCTCGCCGTCGTCCGCCATGGCGCGGACACCGCCCGGACCCCAGAACTCCTGCTTGCGATTGCGGCGGGACGACGGCGCGACGTACGCCTCGATCCCGATGATCGGCTTGACGCCGTCGAAGCCCTTGGCCACCTGCTGGAACTCGTAGGCACCGAACATATTGCCGTGATCGCTCATCGCGATGGCCGGCATCCCCTGCCGGGCCACCTCCGCGAACATCGGCTTGAGCCGCTGCGCGCCGTCGAGCATCGAGTATTCGGTGTGGTTGTGCAAGTGAACAAAGCTGTCCGTCACCGGGCAGGCACCTCCGGAGCAGGGTCGTGGAAGGGCCCCACCCTAGACCCTGCCGAGCGCCGACGCGCCGGGTCACGCAGACACGTCCGGGTAGACCTTCGACCGAGGGAAAAGCCCTGTTCAGAGGGTATTTAGTGGAGTGGCGGGCAACTCGTACGAATGTCTCCTCCGCCGCTCATGACCTCCTATTCACCGACAGCTGCGACAGCGCTGGTAGAGGGCCGCGCCCGCCGAAATCAGCTGGCCCGCGATGTGCGGAAAGGGTGACGAGGCGGTTGTCCACAGGCTCGCCCGCACTTCGTCCTTCCGTCGTAGCGTGCTGGTCCACCGAGCGACCGGAGGCACATATGCGGAGCGTCCGGCTGGACTGGCTGCGGAGGCCTTGAACGAGCTGCTGCCCGCGGTGTAGGCCAGGGACCTGAGTGAGAGCCGTTCCGCGGCCTGGGCCGGTGTCAGGGGCGCGTCGGAGTCGAGGACCAGGCCGTCGTCGGCCCTCGGACCGAGGCGGAAGTCCCAGTCGGGGGTGAGGGGCTCGGGGTCGGTGGGGCGCGGCAGGCGGGACAGGCTGGTTCTCCGGGGCTCTCAGGCCGAGGTGGCGAGGGCGGATCGGGTCACGGGGTACGCGAACTCCCGCCCGGAGCAGTAGCGTTCGACCTCGTCCACGGCGCTGCGGGTGATGCGCAGGAGCTCGCCGCCGAGTGAGCCGGCGATGTGCGGGGTCAGCAGGACGTTCGGCAGCGCGTACAGCGGTGAGGCCGGCGGCAGCACCTCGGGTTCGGTGACGTCGAGGACGGCGTGGATGCGTCCTGACAGTGCCTCGGCGGTGAGGGCGTCGGTGTCCACGAGGGAGCCGCGCCCGGTGTTGACGAGGGTGGCGCCGTCGCGCAGGAGCGAGAGTCTGCGGGCGTCCAGCAGGTGGTAGGTCTCGGGCAGCGCGGGGGCGTGCAGCGAGACGACGTCGGAGGCGGCCAGCAGCTCGTCCAGACCGACCAGCCGGGCACCCAGCGACTGGGCCTCCTCGGGGTCGAGGTGCGGATCGGCCAGCAGGATGTCGAAGTCGTGGGGCCGTAGCAGCTCCAGCACCCTGCGCCCCACCAGGGACGCCCCCACCAGGCCGATCGTGCGGCGGTAGTTGCCGAAGCCGGGGAAGTGCGCCGCCCAGTCCAGGGTGCTGCGGTGCTCGCGGTAGAGCCCGCCGATCTCCAGGACACGCTTGTTGGCGAAGAGGATCGCGGCGAGGGTGTACTCGGCGACGGGCACCGCGTTGGCGGCGGCCGCCGAGGAGACGAGCAGCCCGCGGTTCCAGCAGGCGTCCGTCACATGATGTTTGACGCTCCCCGCCGCGTGCACGACCGCCTTCAGGGCGGGCATGCGCGCCAGCAGCGCGCCGTCGAGCGGGGCGCAGCCCCAGGACGTGATCAGGATCTCGACGTCCGCGAGGTGCGGAACGTGGTCGAAGTCCTCGGCGACGACGCGCGGGTCGAGGTCGACCAGACGGGTCAGCCGGTCGACGGCGGCGGATGGGAAGAGGGCGTCGCGGTGCCGGCGGCCCATCGCGAACAGGGCGTGCGGGCGGTGCGGAATGGATGACATGGGGATCCTCGGGACGATGGCCTATTTGACGGCGCCGGCGGTCATGCCGGACTTCCAGAACCGTTGGAGCATCAGGAAGAGGATGACCAGGGGGACCACGGAGACCAGCGATCCGACGATGGCCAGCAGGTAGTCCTGCGGGTGCCCCTGCGAGAGCGCGGAGGAGTACCAGACGTACAGACCGAGGTTGACCGGGAAAAGGTCCCGGTCGGACAGCATCACCAGGGGCAGGAAGAAGCTGTTCCAGATCTGGGTGAACTGGAAGAGGAAGATGGTCACGAAGCCCGGCGCGATCATGGGCAGCGCGATCCGGCAGAAGGTTCTGAACTCGCCCGCCCCGTCCACTCTGGCGGCCTCCAGGACCTCGCCGGGGATGTACGAGGCGCTGAAGACCCGGGCCAGATATACCCCGAACGGGAACACGAGGCCGGGGAGGAAGACGCTCCAGAAGGTGTTCACCAGGCCGGCCTTGGCCGCGATCAGGTAGAGCGGTATCGCCATCGCCGTACCGGGCACCATCACGCCCAGCAGGACGAAGGAGAACAGCCTCTCCTTGCCGGGGAAGTTCAGCTTGTCGAAGGCGTACCCGGCGGCCACGCTGAACACCGTCGCCAGCAGCGAGCCGACACCGGCGTACAGGATCGTGTTGAGCAGCCAGCGCAGGAAGATGCCGTCGTCGACCTGGAACAGGTGCTTCAGGTTGTCGCCGAGCGCGAAGTCCTTGCCCGGCGCGAAGCCGTTGGTGGCGAAGAGGTCCTGGCGGCTCTTGGTGGACGACAGCAGCAGCCAGAGCATCGGCAGCAGTGTGTAGAGGGCGGAGAGCCCCAGCATCGCGGTCACACCGGCCTTGGACAGCAGGACCGAGGGCCGGTTTCCGGGGCGCCGCCGGGCCCGGCCGGACGTGTCCGTCCGCGCCTGGTCCGGACAGGGGCCGGCGGGGGCTTCGCGTGTCATGGTCTTGGTCACGGCTTGCTCCTGCTGCGCGAAAAGCGGGTGACGAGGAAGGACAGCACCGCGGCGAACAGCGCGATGAGCAGCGAGGCCGCCGCTGCCAGCCCGAAGTCGTTGTGGGTGAAGGCGGCGGTCTGGACGAACATGTTGGGCGTCCAGCTGCTGCCGATCGAACTGGACGCGCTGTAGATGACCTTCGGCTCCGTGAAGAGCTGAACCGATCCGATCACGGTGAACAGCACGGCCAGTGCGATGGCCGGGCGGATCATCGGCACCTTGATGGACAGGGCGGTACGGATGCCGCCGGCGCCGTCGATCTTCGCCGCGTCCAGGGCCTCGGTCGGCACCGCCTGGAGGGCGGCGTAGAAGATGACCATGTTGTACCCGATCCACTCCCACACGGCGATGTTCGCCGCGGAGAAGACCGCGTTGTCCGCCGACAGGAAGTCGATGTCGAGTCCCCCGGCACCGAGGAAGTCGATCACCGGGCTCAGTCCGGGTGTGTACAGGTAGACCCAGATGAGGGCCGCGATCAGACCGGGAACCGCGTGCGGGAGGAACAGGGCCAGCTGGAAGAAGGCCCGTGCCCTGGCCAGCGCGGTGTCCAGCAGCAGGGCGAGAACGAGCGCGCCGCCGATCATCACCGGGATGTAGATCGCCACGTACGCGGCGATAGTGACGAATCCGCCGCGGAACGCCGGGTCCGACAGCGCGTGCACGTAGTTGTCCAGTCCGGCGAAGACCTCCTCCGTGCCGCCGAAACCGAGGCCGGAGGTACGGGTGGTGAACAGGCTCAGCCAGCCGGCGTAGGCCAGCGGGGCGAGGGTGATGGCGGCGAAGAAGAGGAAGAACGGTGCCAGGAGCAGCGCGGCGGTACGGCGCTGGGCGCGGGCTGACGGAGTTGTCATACCGGGCCTTTCTCGATGGGAGCGGGGGTGTCGGGGGCGTGAGCCGTTGCCGCGGCCTCGGCCGGAGGGGCGGGCATCGGCTCACCGGGGTGGGCGGACCAGGGCCTTTCCGGCCCCTGGTCCGCCGGACAGGCCCTACGGGGTGACCTTCAGCCCGCGACGTTCCATGTCCTTCACGGTGGCCTTCTGGGCACCGGTGAGGACGTCGAAGAGCTTCACCTTGCCCTGGGCGACCTCGGGGATCCGGTCGACGATGGCGGTGTTGGTGGTGCCCATGACCGGGCCCCAGGTCCAGCCGGGCCGGACCGCCGAGTAGGACGCGCTGCCCACGGCGTACACGTCCTGGCCGCCGTAGTAGTCGGTGGGGAAGGCGGCCTTGGCGACCGGGACGAGAGCGGGGTCGGCGGGGAACATGCTGCTGGTCCCGGACGAGACCCACGCCTTCATGCCTTCGGGGTCGGTGGTGATCCACTTGATGAACTCCGCGGCGGCCGCGCTGTTCCGGGCGCCCTTCGGGATGACGAAGGAGGAGCCGCCGTACATGGCGGAGGCGGGCTTGCCGTCCCAGGTGGGGACCGGGGCAACCGACCATTTGCCCTTCTGGTCGGCGACAGTCGCCGCTTGGCCTCCGGCACACCAGCTCGCACAGACGTAGGCGACGGTCCGGTTCTGCTGGACGCTCGTCCAGAACGGGTCGAGCGAGCTCAGTGAGCTGACGAGGTCCTTCCGGGCGAGGTCGCCCCAGTAGTCCGCGACCTTCTTGGCGGGGGCGTCGGTCAGCGAGACCTTCCAGGAGTCCTTCTCCGTACCGAACCACTGCGATCCGGCCTGCCAGGCGAGTGCGGTCAGCAGACCCGGGTTGTCGGTGTACAGCACCCCGCCGCGGGCCTTGGGGTCGGCCTTCTTCACCTGGCCGGTCATGGTCCGGTACGCGTCCCAGGTCTTGGGGACGCTGATCCCGTGGGTCTTGAAGAAGTCCTTGCGGTAGTAGAGCATCAGCGGCGCCGCATCGCGGGGCACACCCCATGTCTGGCCACCCAGCTCGACCAACTGCCTTACGGGCTTGGGGAATTTCTCCTTCACCAGGGGCCCGAGCGACGCGCTCAGCGTCTCCAGCTTCCCCTGCGTGGCGAACTCCGGCAGCTGCGGGTACTCGACCACCGCGACATCCGGGACGGTGCCGGCCTTCACCGCGTTGGTGAGCTTGGAGTAGTACTCCTGGCCCGACGGCACCGCCTCGAACTTCACCTTGAGGTCCGGATGGGTCCGGTTGAAGGCCTTGGCCACCTCGTCGGAGCCCTTGACGAAGGACCAGAAGGTGACCTCTCCGGTGCCCTTCTCCGCCGTGGACGTCCCGCTGTCCGAGTCCCCGCATCCCGTGGCGAGAAGGCCTATTGCCGCAACGGAGCAGACCAGCGCTGTCAGTCGTCTACGAAACATGATGTGCCACCGATCGTTTACTGGGGTGTCACAGCAATCATTCGTTACGTACGACAGCGAGTCAATGCATTCGCTTTCGTTTTATCCAAACGAAACCATATGCCATCGCTTCGTTATGTGTTCGTCCGGCGGGCGGCACCGCAGGACGCGCGGACCCGCAGTTCGGGGCGGAGCAGGATCTCCGCCAGCGGCGTGCCGGGATCGGACAGCCGGCGTACCGCCAGGTCGAGCGCCCACGCCCCCACCGCCTGCTTGGGCGGGGCCACCGCGGTAAGCGGCACCTCGCTCATCTCGGCCACCTCGTCGTCGTAGGTCACCAGGGCCAAGTCCTCCGGCACCCGCAGGCCCCGGGCGCGCAGGATGCCGACGAGCGCGATGGCATCGATGTCGTTGTGCACCAGTGCGGCCCGGACCTCACCGGACTGCACGGCCCGGACGATCTCGTCGAAACGCGCGTCGGCCGCAGCCGCGTCCCCGTTGGTGACAATGCGGTACTCCGGCCCCGGCCGCAGGCCCATGGCCCGCACGGCCTCGGCGTAACCGACGCTGAGCAGCGCCGTGTTGGGACTCTCGACCCGGGCGACCAGGGCCACCCGGTCGTGCCCGAGCGAGGCCAGGTGACGCACCGCGAGGGCGGCTCCGTAGGCGTGGTCGGAGGCCACCTGCTCCAGCCGGCCGGCCTGTATCCCCGCCCTGCGCTCCACCAGCACGGCCGGCACCTCCAGGGTGCTCAGCCACTCCTCGGTCTCGTCCAGCGGGTGCAGACCGGGGTGCAGCATCAGCAGCAAGCTGCTGATCCCGTCGGCCATGAGCTGGCGGACCTGCGCCTTGTTGTCCGCCAGCGACTCCCCCGAGACGGCCAGCACGACCCGGACACCGAGCGTGCGGGCCGCCTCCTGGACTCCGCGGATCACCTCCGCGTAGTAGTAGCCGCCCGGCGGCACCACGAGACCGACGGCGTACTTCTCCGCGGCGGGCGACGGAGCGGCGGCCGGGGCCTCGGCGGAGGCGGGAGCCGGGGCGAGCGCCCTGGCCCCACCGTGCACCCGGGTCAGCAGCCCCTGGCCCGCCAGCTCCCGCACGTCCTGGCGCAGGGTCACGGCGGAGACCCCCATCTCCTGCGCCAGCGCCTTCACGGTGATCGAACCCTGGCGCTCCACCGCACGCAGGATCGCCTCCCGCCGCTCATCAGCCAACACCTTCGGTCCCCTCTCGGTAGCGAGTGAGCCAGCAGCTTTCACTCGACAACCGAAAAGATATCAATCAAAGATTGACGATGGCCTGGAACGACGGATCACCCTGCGGGTCAGTGCGCCGGCCGGTCGTCGACCGCGACCAGGTTGCCCCCGCGGAGCGTGTAGATCAGGCCCTCGTGGACATTGAGGTGCGGGCCGCTGTACCAGGCCCCGTTGATGCCCGCGACCACGGTGCTGACGGCGAACGTCTTCGGGTGGAAGCGGTACAGGGTGGTGTCCGAGACGCCGTACACCGCTCCCCGGTTGGTGACCATGGCGGCGAAGCCCTTGCTGACGCTGCTGATGTCCGCCGTGTGCACCACCTTTCGGGTGCGCCGGTCGATGACGAACAGCCCGCCCTTCGTGGTGACTCCGTAGAGGTGGCGGCCCTGCACCGCGAGCGCCGCCACGCCCGCCGCCTGCTGTGTCTCGACGCGCCATTGCTCCTTGCCGGTGGCCGGGTCGACGGCGACGACCGTGGCGCGCGGTCCCTCCTTCGAGGCGTTGTCGCCACCCAGGTAGGCGACGCCGTCCCGGTTGGCCACCGCCCGCACCAGCTGGACGTCGTCGATGGGATTGACGTAGGAGGCCGACTTCCCGGTCCTGGGCGAGTACGTCCACAGGGCGCCGCCGCCCTCGGTGTCGGACTGCACCCCGACGAGGAGCAGCTTGTTGTCCGGGTCCCACGACACGTCCAGCGGGCGGTTCTGTTCGAAGGGGAACTTGGCCGCCTGCTGCGGCTGCTTCCGCCGGGCGGGGTCGTACCGCCAGATGCCCTGCGAGTTGTACTGGCCGGTGTACAGGACGCCCTCGATCACCTCGGCGTCCTTGGCCTCGCCGGGCGCGGCCAGGTTGACGACCTCACCGGTCCTCAGATTGCGCCGGGAGATGGCCCCGTTCCCGCCGAGGTAGACATAGCCGTGGCCGGCGGCGATCCCCATGCCCGCCTGCGTGCCCGCCTTCGCTCCTGCCTCGTGCAGATCGGTGACCACCGACGTACCGGCGGCCACGTCGATCTCGGCGACGAAGCCGTAGCCGGAGACGACCGCGAGCTTCCCGTCGCGGTGGTCCAGCCCCCAGATCTCGCCGAGATCCGGTCCGGTGAACTCCACGTGGGAGAGCGTCCTGTCGGCCTTCGAGTACGCCTCGATACCCGACTCGGAGGCGAAGTAGATCCGTTCGGCGTCGGAGGCGAACGTCTTGATGACCGCGCCCTCGGTCTTCACCAGGGTGTACGAGGAGTAGTCCGCCAGGTCGATCACGGCGAACTTCGCGGGGTCGACGGCGCCCGAGGTGCCGACGATCAACTGCCCGTCCAGGACGGTGAGTTCCCGCAGGCTGGGGTCCTTCTCCATCTCCTTGGGCACGATCGAGGTGAACGCGCGGCTCTTGCGGTCGAAGGCGAACAGCGACGCCTTGCTCGCGCCGCCGCCGCCGGAGAGCACACTGCCCGCGCCGAAGAAGACGGTGGTGTCCGTGGCCGCGACCGCCCTGGCCAGCGTGGCCTTCGGGTCGGGGGCGCCGAGATTTGTCACGGCACCGGTGCCGGGGTCGTACTGCCACAGCACCGGCGGCCGGTCCGGGACGCCGCCCACGGCGAAGACGGTGCCGTCGGGGGCGACCGCCAGATCACGGATGTCACGGTCCTCGGTCCTGCCGATGGGCTCGGCGGGCTTGTCGGGCGTCGTCAGGTCCCACCGGTAGAGGTTCGGCCTGCCTTCGTCGGCCTTGACCAGCACACCGATGTAGAGGTAACGGCCGGTAGGGTCCGCTGCCAGCGCCTGGATGGAGGGCTCCGGCCCCGCGCCGAGGTCGGTGGACGACACCACCTTCCGGCTCGGCAGGTGGAACCCGACGACGACGGCGGGGGTCAGATTGCGCGAGCCGATGTAGACCGTGTCACCGACCAGCACTCCGCTCATCAGCGAGAACTGGACCAGGCCCGGCCCCAGATCCGTCACCTTCGTCCGTGCCGCCGCCTCCGGTGAGGCATCGGCCCGCGGGGCCAGAAGTGATCCGGCGGCGGTGGCCAGCCCGAGCACGCCGCCGGCCTGGAGCAGTCGGCGCCTGTTCACGGAGGAAGAGTGGGTCATCTGTACTCCAAGAGGTGTTGGGTCTGCTGACGGGCTGATCCGGGGATCCACGTCAGGACAGGTCGAGGATGCGGATGTCGTCGTGCTGGACGATCCGCGTGGGGACGTCACCGTTCTCGACCGACTCCGAGGGCCGGTAGAGACCCCACTTGATGTATCCGTGCTCGGCCGGGTTGCCCGGCTGGTAGGTGCGGACGTTCTCGTACGAAGCGGCGGGGTGGTAGTCGGACTGCTCCGGCAAGCGCACGGAGACCTTGAAGCAGCCCGTCTCGTCGGTGGTCCAGCGCGCGTCCACGCGGAAGCTGATCCACTTGTTCACGTACGGACGCAGATCCGGCACCACCGTCGTCTGCCGCTCCAGGTGGGGGGACCGGAACGCGATCTCGTTGCGTTTCGCCATGAGGTAGTACGCCGGCACGTTGCCGCCCGCGTACTTGCCCTGGAAGAAGATGTCGCCGGACTCGCTGTCGCCCGGCGCGTACGCCTTCCAGTCCTTGAGCAGCACGCTGAACTCGTAGCGCCGCACGTCACCGACGTTGAACTGCCCGGAGGGAAGCAGATCCGTGGCGCTCTCGCTCCGCGGCGCTCCGTTGGACTCGTAGCCCGGGTCGCCGAGCGTCACCTTGTGCTGCACCGCGTACGAACCGCCGTGCGCGGGCCGGACGACCGCGGAAGCATCCGGCGCCGTCGCATGCGTGGTCGTCAGGCCGTCCACCCCCGAGTCCAGGGTGCCGCTCTCGTAGTCCACCTTCAGCTTCTCGGTACCAGGCGAAGCCGCTTCCGGCTCGCCACCCGACGCGTACGACACCAGGACGGGCACCAGCAGGGCACCCGCGCACAGCGCGGTCGACACCTTGAGACCTTTGATCATCTTCACTCCTCGGCATGTGGGGCTGCGAGAATCGACGAGGCGAAACCGAAGCGACAAAACGACATCGATTGAGCCTGTATTGACGGGGTCTGCACGACAGGCATGCTGACATGCTTCCGAATGAAAGCGGAAGACTCACGGCGAAGATTGATTCAAGTCAAGGCAGGGTGTCATTCAGGCCATGGTTTCGCAGATGAACGAGGTGCGAGAAGGCGTCTTTCGCTGGCTGCACGAGCACAGCGGTGGGCACCACACGATGGAACATGATGTCGAATGGCGAAGATGGGGCGGGACAGCACGGGATGGCCTGGGGTGGTGCTCGACCTCCACCCCGTACTCCACTCATCACCAACCTGACCCCTGACGCCGACGGCGCCGGCCACCGCGACCGGTCTTTACGGGGCTACCGGGAGGCGACGACGGAAAGGGAAGCCCCGACGGTGTCCACGAGGGTCTGGCACACGGGTGCGCCGTGGCGGTGGGCGACCCAGATGAGGTAGCGGTTGCGTTCGGGGTTGGGGCAGTCGGGCGGGCAGCCCAGGACGATCTTGCGCTGGGTGATGTCGAGGCCGAACTCGACGTTGGTGGTGAACCCGGGCAGGGTTTCCAGGTCGCGGGGGATCCAGTAGAGGACGACGTCGGCCTGTTCGCGGGCCTGGGTCTCCCAGCCGACCTGGTCGTCGTAGTGGGCGGCGCGGAAGCCGCCGCGGGACTCGGGCGAGAACACCGTCAGCGGGACGTCACTGTGCCACTGGGTGTTGAGTTCGGCGATCGCGGTCGGCCGCCAGGAGTCGACAGGGCGGCTCAGGCGCGGGGTCGGTCCGGCCAGAAAGACACTGGGGCCCGGCGCGGGGAGCGCCTCACGGGCCATCACCACGTTGATCACTGCTGGTCTCCCATCGGGTTGTGGATGCGGGTGGTGTGTTGCGGCGTCCAGGGCAGCGGCAGACCGTCGCCGCCGGTGCGGGGACCACGTGGATGTGCGGAGGGAACACGGTCTGCGTCGCCTCCACGCCCTTGGAGGTGATGACGTTCACGGCCTGGAGAGCGCCGGCGAGTTCGGCGGCGCGGGCCATGGCCGCCGCCGTAACGGCTGGGCCGGTGCTCACGTTCGCGACGTGGACGCGCGGGATGACCAGCAGGTGGCCGGGGTGGACACCTCCGGAGCGGGGCCGGATCGCGGTCGTGTCCGGCCACTCGCGCAGAAGCACGGTGGGCGCGGGCCGAACCGGCTTCCTGGGCGCGCTCCGTGTCCTTGCTGCCCCAGGAGGCCCCGGAGGTCCGCATCAGCTGGAGGTTTTCTCTCAGCCACCGGTGTCGTCGGCCTGTGCGGGCGTACATGCCTTGCATCCTTGGCTCCTCGAGGCCTCGGGTGGCCGCAGCTGAATCCGCTGGACCCTCCCGCAGGTCACGCACCGGACGGACCATGGCTTACCGCGACCGCGGTAGGCCTCGATGGGCGAGTACCCCATCGCCTGCGCCAATTGCACAGGGCTGACGTGCTCCTCCTCGGGTGCCCTCGGCAGGATGGCGGGGCGACCGGCGGTTTCGCCCTGGCCCAACTCGTCCCAGTACCGCCTTTCTGCTCTGTGCCATGCCCGGACAACTGGACCGTGTTCGTCTGCCTGAATGCCGCATCCCACCAGAAATGCCTGTACCTGAAACAGAGAAGGCCGGTTCGTTTTCCTCGATCCAATCCGATGTGCGGTGGAATGGGGAAGGCGACCGAACTGCCGTCGAGCAGCCGATGCGCGGTCCTCGATCCGCTGGTAAGAGGTGCCGGACCTGTTCCGTACCCAGGACAGATAAAGTCCCAGGTCTGCATAGGTGGCGATCTGTTCCACCGCGACAGGAGCGCTTCGACTCGGCAGGGGTTTCCCGTCGCGTTCGCTTCGGGCGGCCCGCCACAGCCGCAGGGCCCGTTCCTCGTTCAGTTCACACGCTTTCGCGAACTCCCGTACGACGTTCCACGATGCAACGGTCTTACCGTCGGCGGCCCGCTGCAGCGTCGTAGCGTCGTAGACAACTTTGTCGGCGAGTTCTCGAAAGGTGAGGCCCACGGTTCCCAGCCCGGCTCGCAGGAACTCGGCAAGCCGGCCTACGGTGCTGTCCGGAGAAGGAATCGGGTTCGGCGCTCGTCCCATGTCCTTCCCCCGTCACGGCTGATGTGCGGAGATTCGGACGAGGGCGGCAGCGGTCTCACTGGCTGCCCTCAGCGTTCCTGCGAATGTGATCGTCGAGACGGTCAGAACCGCAGCGCCGGCCGTACCGCCCATGAGGATCAGGATGTCGGTAACGGGCAGGCCGAGCGCCACGAGCGTCACTGCGGCCGTGAAGAACACCGTGGTGATGGCAAGGGCGGTCTTTTCCTTCGGCCCCAGCCGGTTCGCGTGGGACTGATGAGGCGACATGTGGATCCCCCTACTAGGTCCTGCTGCGGATACCCGCGACAGGATGGGAGCCCCGGCGCGAGCACGCCGGGGCCGGGCTTCAGCCATGGAGCCCTTGTCACAAGGCGGTTGGCGCCGTCGTGCGACAGGTGGTGGTCCGCATGGTGCCAGCGCGTTGAGCTATTCGGGGGAGGTTCATGCAAGCTCATCCCAACACGAAATATGCTGCGCCAGGCGGCTCTTCGGTAACTGCGTGGGCATGGGATGGTCCGCATTTACTCCCGGGCTGGGCAGATCCAGGCCACAGACACGCATGTGACAGACTTTTGCGTGATCATGACAGCACCTGGGAGCGGTAGTTGTACAAAGTCGGCGCGAATCCCGCGAGTCCGTCCCACGTGCTCTTGCTGTCGCATCGGGCGCTCTGACACTATCCGCCCTACCCCCTGAGAAACGGGCTTCAGCCGCCAGCAGGGTCCCGCATGATCGCGTTGGCGCGCGAGAGTGCGCACAAGAGCCAGTCCTCAGGACTGGCTCTTGGCTTATGCCCCTCTACGGATAGCGAGTTCGGTCACCACTCGCCGTGGGCTCCCTTCGTTTCCGTAATGGTCAGCCGGCGCCTTGCTGGTTCTGACAAGATCCGATCGCATGGACTGCACCTTCTGCCGGCTGATACGGGACGACGCCGCCCGGTGGGTGACGCGCGGGCCCGTGGTCAGCGCGTTCGCCCCGCTGGATCCCCTCGCGCCAGGGCACACCCTGGTGGTTCCCACGTCCCACTGGACGGACATCTTCGACACTCCCCCGGAGGTCTTGGCACACGCGATGACGCTGGTCCAGCGCCTTGCCGGGAAGATGCGGAGCGAGCTGAAGGCCGGTGGCGTGAACATTCTGAGCGCCAGCGGCCCCGGCTCGGAGCAGTCAGTACCTCATCTGCACTTCCACGTGGTTCCACGCTGGTCCGACGACGCGTTCACCACCTGGCCCGCGCAACAGTCCCGTCACCGGATCGGCGGCGATCCTGTCACACAGCTCGCCACAGCCATGGCGGCTGCTCACACAGACTGACAGCACCACAGGAGCTTTGCCGGAAACCGAAGTCGCGAACAGAGCCGGCCCCGGGGCCGGTGCGCCGCGGCGGCGAGTGCCCTCCTGGAGTCGGGTCTCCGCCTATGGAGCGGCGGTATCAGCGGAAGGCGGCGACGTTGCGGGCTGCCCAGTCGGCGAAGGATCGTGGGGCGCGGCCGAGGACCTGCTGGACGTCCGGGCTGACGCGCAGTTCGGCCGGGCTCGGGGCGCCGAGGATGTCCAGGGTGTCGTCGG
This sequence comes from Streptomyces sp. NBC_00708, assembly GCA_036226585.1. Taxonomy (GTDB): domain Bacteria; phylum Actinomycetota; class Actinomycetes; order Streptomycetales; family Streptomycetaceae; genus Streptomyces. Next base: position 175,227 of record CP108998.1, on the reverse strand, counting down.
CGAGCTCCGGCGGCATGCTTCGGGTCATGGCGGCCTTGGCCTCGTCGCGGGTGAGCTCGTGGAACTGCACCGGCGAGCCCAGGGCGGCGGCGATGGCCTCGGTCTGCCGGCGCGGAGTGACCACTTGTGGGCCGGTCAGCTCGTAGACGCTGCCGGAGTGCTGGTCGTCCAGCAGGCAGGCCGCCGCGACCGCGGCGATGTCCGCCGGGTCGATGACCGGAACACCGATGTCACCGAAGGGCGCGGCGACGGCCCGTTGTGTGCGGACGGACTCGGCCCACCACAGGGCGTTGGAGGCGAAGCCGCCCGGCCGCAGGATGGCCCACTCGGGAACGGATTCCCGCAGTGTGTCCTCCAGCGCCCGCATCGCGATCCGTGTTCGGCCGAAGGGCCTGGTCACCACTCCCAGCGTGGAGAGCAGGACGACCCGGCGTACCCCGCCGGCCGCGGCTTCGCCGATGATGTCGGCAGGGTTGGCTCCAGCGGCGTGCAGGTCACCGGACAGCAGCAGGAACAGCGCCTTCGCCCCGGCGAGTGCAGGCTTGAGGCCGGCCGGCTCGGCCAAGTCGGCCGGTACGTGTCGGACTCCGGCGGGCACCGCCGCCGGGTGCCGTGACACAGCCGTCACTTGTTGGCCCGCCTCTACCAGTGCCTGCGTCAACGGCCGGCCGATGTTCCCCGTAGCCCCGGTCACAACGATCATGGGTTGCTCCTTGTCGGATGATCTCTACGGCCTCACGCTAGGAACCATGACTTACTTTTAGTAAGGACATACCCGGAGGTAAGCTCAGGGCATGACGGGAAGCGCGCAGCACAGACGGGCCGAGGCAGGGGCCGGGTATGACGTGTTTCACACCGACTGCCCGGCGCGGGATGTGGTCGGCCATGTCACCAGCAGGTGGGGCATCTGGGTGCTGATTTCCTTGCGGAACAACAACCTTCGGTTCTACGAGCTGCGCGAGAGCATCCAGGGGATCAGCGAGAAGATGCTCGCCCAGTCTCTGCGCGCGTTGGTTCAGGACGGTCTCGTCTGGCGGGAGGTCGAGCCGACGACGCCGCCTCAGGTCACCTACGGGCTGACCCCGTTCGGCCGGGACATCGGCGAGCCGCTGACGGAGCTGTTCGACCGGATCACGCGGCGGCTGTCGCCGCAGAGCGCGGATTAGCCTGGTGACGGCCGGTGCGCACCCGTGACGCGACGGACGATCGTCGTCTGCGGGGTTCCTCCACGAAGAGCCGGCGGAGGCGGCTGTGCCTGACGCAGCGCGCACGCGAGGACTTCGACGAACGCGAGGATGCCCGCCCGTGATGTTCGGGTGGGCCGGTGGGAGTGTCGGTCGCCGGCGAAGGCCGATGGCCGTGCGGTGTTCCCGGACCGCCGTGCAGGACACTGTCCGGTCCGGGCGGGGCGCCCGCGGGCTCCCCGCCCTGCGGTGGCCGTCGGCCTCCGCCACCTGCCGGGGTTACCCGTGGTAGGTGATGTAGCCGTTGCCGTCGCGGTCGTTGGCCTTCTTGGTGTACGAGTGGACGTCGGCGCGGGCGCCGGAGGGCTTGTAGAGGTAGATGGTGTCCTTGTCGTTGTTCCAGATGAAGTTGCAGTTCTGGCGGTAGACGACGTTCTTGGCGTCCGAGTCGGTGCCGCGGTTGCCGCGGAGCTTGATGTAGTCGCCGGGCTGCAGGTTGTGGGTCGACTTGAAGGTGAACTTGTTGCCTGCGGCGTCCTTGACGACGTAGCCCTTGAGGTTGACCGTCGCGGTGCGCGAGTAGTTCTTGATCGTCAGGTACTCGCTCGCGGCGTTGCCGCCCGAGCACTTGTTGGAGTCCCGGCCCGGGGCGTCGTACTGGACACCCTTGATCTTCAGGGCCGAGGAGTACTCGGCCGCCTGGGCCGGGGCGCCGGCCACGAGGCCGAGCGAGATGACCGAAGCGGCGGTCGCGGCGGCGGCCAGGGCATGACGAATACGCATGAGGAGTCCCCCCTCTGTGGTGCGGATGCAGCGTCCCGGAGCCTACCTATAAATGTGACCATCAGGTGAAGAGATGGTGGGGTAAGCGTGTTCGGTGACGGTGCGGGGGGTGCTCAGATACGGAGTGGGGCCGCCTGCGGGAATCGCGGCGTCGAGGGCGGCCGGAGGCCGGCCGGCCCCTGCGGCGCGCCGTACGGCTGGGGTCCGCTCAGGCGCGGTCGTGGAGCGTGACGTGGTAGCCGTCGGGGTCGGCGAAGGTGAAGGTCCGGCCGAAGGGGCCGTCGACCGGCGCGGAGGCGATGGTGTGGCCGTCGGCGACGAGCGCGTCGTGGATGGCCTGGACATCGGTGGCGTGGAGCCAGATCGCGGCACCGATGCCGGGCCGGGCAGCGGATGCGAGATCCGTGCCGGGAACGATGTCCCGGAGTGCGAACGCGATCGGCTTCGTCTCGAAGACAACGGCGTGCGGCGGTCCGGCCGGCGAGCGGACGAGGCCGAGGTACTGCTCGTAGAACGCCTGCGAAGCGTCGAGGTCGCGCACTTGCAGCGAGATGAAGTCGGGGCCGGTGGCGGGCATGAGGGTGCTCCTTCGCTCGTGTCAGATTACTGACACAACCACGGTATGTCAGAATCCTGACATGAGCAAAGACGGCGCGGGCGTGGACCTCGACACTTCACTGGGCTACCTGCTGAAAGAGGCTTCGAGTGCCCTGCGCACCGCCATGGACGAGGTGCTGCGGCCGCTCGGGATGAGCGTGACGCACTACTCCTGCCTCGAACTGCTGGCTCAACGGCCGGGCCTGTCGAACTCCGAGCTGGCGCGCGGCGCCTTCGTGACGCGGCAGTCGATGAACGTACTGCTCCAGACCCTGGAGCGAGAGGGCTACGTGACCAGGCCGGCGGAGGCGCCCGTCGGCAAGGCCCTTCCCGCACGGCTCACGCCTCGCGGCCGGCAGAGCCTGAAGCAGGCGAGCGCGGCGGTGCGGTCTGTCGAGGTGCGGATGCTGGCCGGTATGACCGAGGCCGAGCGGTCGGGGGCGTTGCGGATTCTGCGGAGCATGATCGATTCCCTGCGCGACCGGAACGGCGACGCGTAGCCCTCGCTCATGCGGCTGCCCCCACCGCCGGAAGGGGGTGGGGGCAGCGGCGGGGATCAGCAGGGGCGGATGTGGAAGACGGGGGTCCAGGAGGCGGTGCCGGTGCCCTTGGCCACGTGGGACCAGCGTTCGCTGCCGTCACTGTTGTAGAAACGGGCGCGGGTGCCGGAGGTCTGGTTGTTGTTGAAGGTACCGTCGCCGACGCCGTTGAAGTCGTAGTAGCCGCAGCGGTAGAAGTCGTAGTTGACGCCGCGTCCGTCCGTGATGCACAGGTGGCCGTTGGCGCAGGCCAGGGCCGTACGGGGAGAGGCCAGGTCGCGGGTTTCAGCTTGTCCGGGGGCGGGGAGCGTGAGGGTTCCGCCGGGGATGGCGAGGGTGTTCGCCGAGGTCTGGCGGGCCCGGGGCTCCTGGGCGAGGACCGCGTCGACCTGCCGCTGGAGCCGGCCGGCCTCCTGGCCGGTGAGGCCGGCGTCACGCGCCTGTCCGGCGTAGGTCTGCTGCCCGCTCGGAGCGGTGGGGGTCATGGCGTGGGCGGAGAGTGCGGGACCTGCGATCAGGGCCGCGGCTGCGGCCATCAGTGCTGCGGACCGGCGGAACGGGACACGCTTCAAGGTCATCTCCTTGGGTTGGCCGTGCGCCTCTTTGAGGGGCAGGGCCACACTTTCCAACTCGGCGCCCTTTCAAGGGACATAGCGGCGATGTTCACCGGTTAGTGGTGCAGATGCCTTTTTTCGCACGTGCAAGGATCCACCGAGCAGCTGTGTCAATCATGGCGGCGGCCGGGTGGATGGACCGGCGGCCGGCCGGGCAGCGTGGAAGAGGGTCAGGCCTGGGGGCGCGTCCACTTGCGGTGGGTGCGGGCCCTGCGGCGTTCCCGCCGCTCGCAGTCCCAGCACCGCCATCCGGCGGGCTGCTTGCCCATGGTCGAGTGCCAGCATCCGGGGCCGGCGCACACGGTGCTGTCCCCGGTCGGGCCGTCGTGGATGACGATGTCCTGCCCGACGGGCTCGCGGTCGTAGCCCTCGGGCCGCTCGGTCAGGATGTACTGGTCGTGGAGCAGCGGCTGGAACTGGATCAGCTCGAAGGCGACGTGGTCCGGTGCGCCGGAGCCGAAGTGGTCGACGCACTGCTGCTTCCACCAGCGGCGCAGGCAGTTGAAGTCGTTGATGACCCAGGCCCACATGCGGCCGCCGGTGAGGGAGAGGATCTGCTGCCCCTGCCGGCCGGGGGCGTGCGGGACGTCCACTTCCTCCCACTTGCCTTCTTCGAGGTCGAAGACGCCGTTCCGGCAGCGCTCGCCGTTCCGCGTGTCCGTCGAGATGCACTGCAGTTCGTGCACCTCGCAGGGGGCCAGGCGGAGCGTTCCGTAGTACGAGATGACGTGGCGCTGTTCCTGGACCTTCTCGGGGTCGGGCGTGGCGACCTGTTCCTCGATGACGGGCTCGACGTACGGGACGAACTCGCCCCGGTCGATGCGGCCTCGCATCCGGGTGGCCAGGCGGGCCACCACGTCCCGCAGTTCCTCCGGGAGATCGGGGTGTTCGGCGGCCGGGCAGATGGCCGGGTGCGGGATGCGGCAGTATCCGGTCACGGGGTCCTTGCCCGGGTAGGCGACCCCCTTGAACAGGTGCCAGTGCATCCTCGGCGGGACCGGGTGCGCCGGGAACTCCGGCGACAGCGGAATCCTGAGCGTGTCGTACCGCTCGAACCACTCGATGGGTGTGCCGCAGTACTTGCAGCGGTCGGCGGCCGTGCGGCGCAGAAGCCGGGTGTGGTTCGAACGGTGCACATGCAACGACACAGCTGTTCCTCGTTCCGGTCCCGCGGGCCGTGCCCGCGACATCGCAGAATATGCCAGGGCGTTCGGAGGGGGCGCGGGTTCCACCGAACGGGGGATCGGGAACGGGGAGGGTGATCTCCGGCGGCCTGGCCTCAAGATGGGGGCGTGAGTTCATCGAACAGCCGGGAATCCGCTCCGGCCATCAGTCTGTCCAAGGTGATCGAGTACGCGCCCGATCTGGTGCCCCTCTACGAGGCAGCGGGCAGCAGCGTGCGTGCGCACGGGCTGGAGGGCACGCGCGCCGCCGTGTACCTGGTGCTGGACCGTTCCGGGTCGATGCGGCCCTACTACCGGAACGGCACCATGCAGCGCCTGGCCGAGCAGGTGTTGTCGCTGTCGGCGCACCTCGACGACGACGGTGTCGTCCCGGTGGTGTTCTTCTCCACGGACGTCGACGGGTCCACCGATCTGGAGCTGGGCCGGCACCACGGGCATGTCAGCACGATGCACGAGAGTCTCGGCCACATGGGCCGTACGAACTACCACTGGGCGATGGACGCGGTCATAGACCACTACATGGCCTCGGACAGCAGCGCCCCGGCCCTGGTCGTCTTCCAGACCGACGGCGGGCCGACCAGCAGGTTCGCCGCCGAACGGTATCTCTGCAAAGCGGCCCGGCTGCCGCTGTTCTGGCAGTTCATCGGGTTCGGTGATCCCGAGGACAACGAGTTCGCGTTCCTGCGCAAGCTCGACACCCTCGCTGTTCCCGCCCGTCGCGTCGTCGACAACGCCGGTTTCTTCCACGCGGGCCGCACTCCGGGGGCCGTCGACGACGATCAGCTGTTCGACCAGCTTCTGCAGGAGTTCCCCCAGTGGCTGGAGGCGGCGCGCGCCGCGCGGGTGCTGGAGTGGGCGCCGTAGTCCAGGGCGTTGTCGTCGGCGAGCAGGGCGAGGGCTGCGCGACGGGGAGGGAGATGGCCGCACTCGACTGGGGCGGGTTCCTGCGGGACGTACCGGGCGGGCCGGACACGTACGCCATGTGAACGTCGGTCCGTCCCGGGGCGCGGGAAGAGGACGTGCGGCCGGCCCGCGCCACGGGGCGCGGGCCGGGACGGCACCTCGGGTGCGGGATCCGTCAGGCGGTACGGGTGCGCACCTGCCGGGACTTCCAGGCCAGCAGCAGGGCCTGGATGATGAACCACACTCCGCCGCCGGTGGCGTACACCGACAGCACGTCCAGCGAGGGGTCGGCGCCCGCGGCCTGGATGTTGTAGAGGATGCCGACGGCGAAGGAGAGTCCGCCGGAGATCAGGGTCGGCCACTGCTTGCCCAGTTCGGGGCCGCGCCGGCGCACCCCGACGATCACCTGGGCGGCGCCGGAGACGACGGCCCAGGCGCCGAACACATGGAGCACGGGCTGTACTCCGCCGGCCCCGGCGATGCCGAGCGCGACGGCGGCGAGCGTGCTGAGCACCCCGTTGAACGCGGTCACCCCGCGCTCGGCGCCTTCGGATGTGGAGCGGTGGTCGATCAGGGAGGACACCGCGTCGATCAGCGGGTAGACGACGAGCAGGGTGATGGCCACCGCGTCGACGTCGTCATGGGCTCGGGCGAACGCCAGGGCCCATGCCACGGCGAGGACGCCGCGGCCCAGGTAGAGCCTCAGCAGGGCGGAACGTCCCTCTGTCCGCTTACTCATGATGGTCCGGCTTACTCATGATGGTCCGGCCTTTCTCGGGTCAGTGGCTCGTGGGACCGGTCAGTGCCGGGACGGGACGGCACACCGGAAGCCAGCGGCGGCGTGGCCCTTGTAGCGGGGCACCTCGGGGTAGCGGCACAGGTTGCGCTCGACCGGCTTGCCGTCGGCGTCGATCAGGGTGGCGGGCAGCGTCTTCGGGGCCTTGCCGTGCTCGACCCAGGCGGTCAGCGCGGCAAGGCCGTCCGCCGAACCGTCCTGGCCGTTGAGGCCGCAGTGGCTGGTGCCCGGGGCGAGGAAGAGGCGGTAGAAGTCGTCGACCGTCCTGGAGCCGCCCAGCTCCCGCTCGACCTGCTCGCGGTACGCGACCGTGCCCCGGGCCGGGATGAACTGGTCGTCCTGGCCGTGCCAGGTCAGCAGCTTGCCGCCGGAATCGCGGAAGCCGGACAGGTCCGGGTCGTCCGTGCCGATGACCTTGTCGTACTCGGCCCGGGACTGGTTGAACAGCCGGGTGAACTCGCTGTAGGTGATCCGGGAGACGTCGTAGGACGGGTCCTTCTTCAGCCAGTTGGTGACCCAGAGCTGGGGAACCTGGAAGGGATCGCCCACGGCGGTGCCGTCCGGGGCGGTCGTGGTGCCCGCCAGGCCCTTGAGGTCGGCCGTGACGGGGACGCCGGACCACAGCTTCTTGTCGGTGGTGGTGCGCGGGCCGTCCCAGATCCTGCGGACGACGGACGCGTCGGCGGCGGTGATGGTCAGCTCCCTGCCCTTGCACACGACCTTGGTTCCGATCAGGCGGCGCGGGTCGAAGTCGCAGCGGGACGGGTCGTTGACCAGCCCGTCCTCGGCACCGTCCAGCTTGTCGCAGGCCTTGACGGCGGCGTTGGTGAAGGCGTCCAGCTCACAGCCGGTGGGGTAGGTCTTCTCGTTGTTCATGACGACCTGCGGCCACAGGGTGGCGACCTCGAACTCGTCCCAGTTGACCGCGGGCGCGTCGGCGAGGATGCCGTCGTAGTCGTCGGGGTAGCGCTGCGCCTCCGCGTAGCCCTGACGGCCGCCGGTGGAGCAGCCGGTGAAGTAGGAGTACGCGGCGGGCTCGGCGTAGACCGAGGCGACGACCTGCTTGCCGACCACGGCCGCCTCGTGCTGGGAGCGGTAGGAGAAGTTCTTCAGCGGCGTGGTGTTGACCGTGCCGTCGCTCTTCAGCGCCCAGCTCGCGTCGAGGGCGTCGCCGACGCCGGCGTCCGTGGTGGTGGCCGCGTAGCCGCTCTTGATGGCGTTGCCCATGCCGACACCGTTGTCCCCGGCGAGGTAGGCGCTGCCGCCCAGTGCCTGGAAGCGGCCGTTCCAGCCCTTCTCCGGCAGCCAGGTGGAGATCGTGGCGTGGTCGTCCTCGCCCGGGTGGGTGAGAGTGACGGTCACCTTGCAGAAGGCGGGGACGCCCGTGACCTCGCCGCCGAGGAGGCCGGTGCCCTTGATGGTTCCGCCCGCGTCGCGGACCGCCGTCACGGACTCCACCTCGGTGCCGGCGGGGACCTCGACCGGCGCCTGGGCGCAGTGGAGCGGCGCGGCCGGGGCGGGTGTCCGGGTCTCGGCGGAGGCGGCCGGCAGGCAGACCGCCGCGGCCAGGGGCACACCGGCCGCGATCGTGGTCAGAAGTCGTCGTTTCATGGGTGTCCGTCCAGGAGGTAGGGGTGTACGGGGCCGCGCGTCGGCACATGTGTGCGGCGGGAGAACAGAACCGGCGGCGGGAGCTGCGGGCTCACCGCCGCGGTGAGGACTGATCAGGACAGTATCACCGGTTAGAGCGGTGACGGTAGAGGGTGCGGTCGGGCGATTCGCCGTTCCTGCGTTCGACCACCGGGGAAACAGTCACCTGACGGTGAGGTGACGTACGGGCCCGGCTGTTCGGGGAGGTATGCCGGCGCGTCGGCCGGGAACGGCTCGTACGTTCCCTCAGTCACGGCCGCTGTCGTGGTCGTCGGGCAGCCACCGGGAATGCTCCCGCTCCACCCAGGACCGGCTGACACATCCGGCGCGCATGCCGAGCCGCGCCTCCGGGTCCTCGAAGGCCTTGCGCAGGTGGCCGAGGGCGACCAGGGTGATCGCCCAGGCCACCAGGTCATGGACGAAGATGGCGCTGGTGCGGGAGATGAAGGGCAACAGCCCCATGAACCACATCAGCAGGCCGGTGAACACCATCACCAGCACGGCCCCGGCGATCCAGCCCGCACATGTATGCGCCGCCGACTCATCATTCGTCACCGGTTAAATCGGTGACGGGCCTGGCATGTGACTCACCGGCTGTCAACGACACGAGGGGTGAACCGCGCCTGCCACCGGGCCGGGTGCGGTCGTGGTCGCCGGTCGCGACCGGCGGTGGATCGGCCGCGGGATCCAGCCGGGCCCGGGGCGCCACCAGGGACAGGGGGGCGGCCCGGCTATGCGCCCCGGGCGCACCCGGGCGCCGTACGTCGCCCACAGCCGGGGTACCGTACGTCGACGCGCCGCCGGTGGCGGCGCGCGCGGGGGGCGGGCGGCCTCCGACCAGGGGAACCGGCCCGGACGGGGACGATTCCTTGCACCCCGACAGGGTCACCTGTCAGAATGGTGACGTGAATCTTAACCACGTCTTCGTCTGCGGGAATCCGGCGCTCGACTTCGCGGCCACCCTCCGGGCCCGGCGCTCGACGCGCTTCGAGATGTTCGTGACCCCGGACCGGCTCAACGCCTGGTACCTGGAGTCCGGGCTCGTGGACACGATCACTCCCGGCGACGAGGACGACGTCCGGGCGGCGGTCACCGTACGCGAGGCCGCCTACCGGCTGATCACCGACCGCCGCCTCGGCGAGGAGTTCGACCGCGAGGCGCTCGCCGTGCTCAACGGGGCCGCGCGCGAGCTTCCCGTGACGCCCCAGCTCACCCGGGCGGGCCGGCACACCGACGCGACGCCCGCCCAGGCCCTGGCCACCGTCGCCCGGCAGACGGTCGAGCTGCTCAGCGGCCCGGACGTGCCCCTGTTGAAGGAGTGCGGCAACCCCGAGTGCACGCGTGTCTACATCGACCGGTCCCGGGGCATGCGGCGGCAGTGGTGCGGCATGGAGTCCTGCGGCAACAAGTACAAGGCCGCCGCCTACCGGGCCCGCAAGAAGACCGCGGCGACGGGTACCGCGAGCTGACGGATCGCGGGCGCGGGCAGGGTTCACGGCAGGGGGCTACAGGATCCCGAGTGGAACCGGGCTGTGCACCGTCCCTCATCGACGGTGTTCGGGCGCGAGGCGGCGCAGCAGCAGCCCGGCCGTCAGAGCGTCCTGCGCCGCCTCGGTGCCGTCGGTACCGCAGACGGGGAGGCGGACGCCTGATCCGCGCTCGTTCCGCCGGCGGCGGGGCGGGCCGGGATACGTGTCACGGTGCGAGGCGGTCCGCCGGCGTCCGGGGGGCCTCCGACAGCGGTGAGGACGGCTGAAAGCTCGACGCGGACGGGCCGTATCCCCCGAACACCGCGCTCTCCGCCCAGTGCCACACCTGGACGTCGCTGGGCCCGGTCGGCTCCTCGGTGTCCGTGGCGGTCTGCGGAGCTCTCCGGAGAGACCGCTCTTCCGGGCCGGCGGCGGTACGGCCGGGGGCCCCGTCGCCACCGGCGCGACGTGGATGTCTTCTCAGGGTCATCTGCTGTCCTTGCTCGCCGTGAGTGGTGTGAGCCGGCCGGAGGAGGTTGCGGGTCCCGCATCCGGGGGGCCTGGAGGGATGCGGGGCCCGCGTTCGGGGGGTCAGGCCGCGGCAGCGCGGATGCTGACGGGGATGTTGCCGCGCGTGGCCTTGGAGTACGGGCAGATCTGGTGCGCGGCATCGGCGAGCTGCTGGGCGGTGGCCTGGTCGACACCGCCGAGGACGGGGTTAAGGACCGCGGAGAGGGAGAACTCCCCGTCGTCGCCGTGGGTGAGGGTGATCTCCGCCGTGATGGTCGTGCTGGTCAGCCGGACCTTGCGCTCGGCTGCGGCGCGGCGCAGGGCGCCGAGGAAACAGGCCGCCCACCCGGCCGCGAGGAGCTGCTCGGGGTTGGTGGCGCCGCCCGCGCCGCCCAGCTCCTCGGGGATGGCGAGGGCGGTCGTCAGCAGACCGTCGGAGGAGCTGACGCGACCGCCGTTGCGGCCCTCTCCGTCGACGTCGACAACGGCGGTGTAGGTGACTGCCATGGCTGGGGCTCCCTGGGTGCGGTCCGAGAAAGGTTCGACGACACCTCCTGACCGGGATTCTCACTTCGTCACCGGCCGAGGTGGTGACGTCATCATGGCAGCCGCCATCGTCACCCGTCAAGCAGGTGACGCTTGAGATGGCCCCGTCCTGGGTCAGCCGGCTGGCAGGTCGTGGAGTGGGCAGCGCCGCAGGAGGCCTGAGCCCTCCAACTCCCTGACAGGGAACGGGATTAGGGTGTGGGCGGCCCGCAGCGGGCGGGCCGTCCGGGCCACGCACGACGTGCCCGGGAAGCCGGAGAACCGGGGCGGACACACATGGCGGACGAGACGGACACAGCCGGCCCGGACACCGCCGGCCCCGACCCGGCCCGCCCCCTCCCCCCGCCCGACCGGCGCGTCCTCGCCGTCGCCGGCGGGGTCTTCGCCGTACTCATGGCGCTGTCCACGCGCTACGGCTTCCACATCGACGAGCTGTACTTCCTCGACTCCGCCCGGCACCTCCAGGCGAGTTACGTGGACCAGCCGCTGCTCGCCCCGCTGCTGGCACGGGTCTCGCTGTCGCTGTTCGGCGTCTCGGAGGCCGGCCTGCGCCTGTGGCCGGCGATCGCCGCGGCGGGCACGGTCGTCGTGGGCGGGCTGACGGCGCGTGAGTTCGGCGGTGCCCGGCGGACCCAGCTCCTCGCGGCGGTCGCGACCGCCGCCATGCCCGTACTCCTGGGCGGCGCGCACATCGCCAACACCACGGCGTACGAAGTACTGGCCTGGGCGGCGATCGCGCTCCTGGTCGTACGGATCGGCCGCACCGGCGACACCCGCTGGTGGCTCGCCGTGGGAGCGCTCGTCGGGATCGGCGCCGAGTTCAACCACCTCGCCGGCATCTTCGGGATCGTCCTGCTGGCCACCGTCGTGCTCGGCCCCGCCCGCCGCACGGCGGCCGACCGGTGGCTTCTGGCCGGTGCCGTGCTCGCCGTGCTGCTCGTCCTGCCCGACCTGTGGTGGCAGGCCCACCACGACTGGGCCATGTTCGAGATGACCCGGGCGCTGAACGAGAAGAACGGCGGCCCCGGGAACGTCCCCACCTGGATCGTCGGCCAGCTCGCCACGGCCGGGTTCGCCACGGCGGTCCTCTGGTTCGCGGGCCTGCGCTTCCTTTGGCGCTCCGGCCGCCCCCTGTGGCGGTGCCTGGTCACCGCGTACGCCGTCCTGTTCGTCCTGTTCGCCGTGACCACCGGCGCCCAGATCTACTACCTGGGCGGGCTGTATGTATGCCTGCTGGCGGCCGGTTCCGTCGGGCTCGACGCGTGGCTGTACGCCCGTCGCGACCGTCTGCGCTCCCTCATGACCGCGACCGCCGTCTCGACCGCGCTGCTGGCCGTCATCGTCCTGCCGATCCTGCCGCCCACGGCGGTCGCCTGGACGTACGGGGTCAGCACCAACACGGGGGAGACCCTGGGCTGGCCCCAACTCGTCGGCACCGTACGCCAGGTGTGGGACGGTCTGCCCCAGGAGCAGCGCGCCGGCGCGGTGATCTTCACGGCCGACTACGGCGAGGCGGGCGCCATCAACGAACTCGGCCGCGGCACCGGCCTGCCGCACGCGGTGAGCGCCCACAACACCGACTGGTGGTGGGGCGGAGGCAACCCGGCCGCCACCACCGTCCTGGCCGTGTCCCCCGGCCCGGAGCACGCCCCCGGCTACGCCGCCCAGCTGCGCCGGTACTTCCGGCACGTCACCGTGGCCGCCGGCCTCAGCAACCCGTACGGCATGCACAACGTGGAATGGGGCGGGCACGTCTACCTCTGCACGGGCCCCCGTCACCCCTGGGCCGAGATGTGGCCGCGACTCCGCCACTACGGATGAGGCGTGCGGACACGCCCTAGCGTGGGGGCATGCATCCCTTTTCACGTTCCTGGACAGCGCTGCTCGACGCCGTGGCCGCTCTTCCCGACGAGGACTTCGGCAAACCTTCCGGCTGTACGGGGTGGCTCGTCCGGGACCTGGTGTGCCACCTGGTCATCGACGCGCAGGACGTCCTGATCACCCTGGTCACCCCCGCCGACTCACCCGCCACGGCCGACGCGCCCGGCTACTGGACGCTGCTGCCCGGACCCCCGTCGGGCGACGACCCGCTGGACGCGCTGATCCCGCGCCTGGCGGCGGCGTACGGCGAACCGCGGTGGCTGAAGCACCACATCGACGACGTCGGCTCGGCAGCCGTCCGGGCGGCCGGGCTCGCCGACCCGGCCGCCCTCGTCGGTACCCAGGACATGGTCCTCACGGTCGCCGACTACCTGTCGGCGTACGTCCTCGAAGGCACCCTCCACCACCTGGACCTGGTGGCGCACCTGCCCTCGGCCCCCGAACCGCCCGCCGAGACGCTGGCGGTGGCGCGTACCGCGCTGGAGGCCGTCGCCGGCGCGGCGTTCCCCGCCTCGCTCCCGGACGCCGACGCGCTACGGATCGGCACCGGCCGCAGCACGCCGACCCCCGCGCAGACGGCGGAGCTGGGCGACCTGGCGGCCAAGCTCCCGCTCATCCTCGGCTGAACGCCTCCTACCTCACCGCGCCACCCAGTCGGCATTCGCCCCGCACACGATCAGGCACGGCAGCTTCCCCGGAACCCGCCCGGCCAACCACGCCGCGAACGAAATGGCCGCAGCCGGTTCGACGGCGATCCGGCACTCCTCCCAGAGCCGGTCGCGCGCCTGAAGGATCTCGTCGTCACTGACCAGCACGGACGTCACGTCGTGCGCGGCCAGGACGTCGAAGGCGATCTCGCCGACCCGGCTCGCCCCGGTCGCGGAGGAGGCTACGGAGCCCACGGCCGAGTCCACCGGCTTCCCCGCGGCGAGCGCGTCGTGCAGGCAGCGGCAGTCCTCCGGTTCGGCGGCGACGACACGGCGGCCGGCGACCGCCAGTGCCGTACCGGCCGCCAGTCCGCCCCCGCCGACAGCCGCGACGACCGTGTCGACACCGGGCTCGTCGGCCACGATCTCGGCCCCCACGGTGCCCTGACCCGCGATCACCGCCGGGTCGTCGTACGGGTGGACGAACCGGTGGCCCGGCCGCGCCGCGGCATCCAGCGCCGCCGACGCGGCCTCGGCGAAGGCCGCGCCGTGCCGGACGAGCCGCGCCCCGGCGGCCTCGATACGGCGGGCCTTCGCCTCCGGAGCCGTCTCCGGTACGTAGACCGTCGCGGCCATGCCGAGCAGCGAGGCCGCCGTCGCCACCGCCAGGCCGTGGTTGCCGCCGGACGCCGCCACGACATGGTCGTCCGGGGACATGGAGAGCATCGCGTTGAGCGCGCCGCGCAGTTTGAACGAGCCGCCGCGCTGGAGGTACTCCAGCTTCAGCAGCACGCGCCGGCCGTCGGTCTCCAGATCCAGCAGCGGTGTGCGACGGGCGTAGGGACGAATTCTGTCGGCGGCGGCGCGGACATCAGCGGGGGCGAGGGCATGCGGTGGGTTCTTCACGGCTCCATGCTTCACCGGCTCGCCCATTAGCACCAGCAACGATCATTGGGGGCCCGTTAGCAGCGCTTACGATGGCGGTGATGCGCGAACTGGACGTCAACCGCCTGCGGGTCCTGATGGAAGTGGCACACGCCGCGTCCATCGCCGAGGCCGCGCGGAAACTCTCCTTCACGCCCTCGGCGCTCTCGCAGCAGATCTCCAAGCTGGAGACGGAGCTCGGCGCCCGCCTCCTCGAACGCCGCCCGACGGGCGTCACCCTGACGCCCGTCGGCGCCGTGCTGGTGGACCACGCGGAGCGGGTGATCGGGGAGCTCCGGCAGGCGCGCGCCGCGGTCGAGGCCGCGATGGAGGCGCAGCCGCAGCGTCTCGCGCTGGGCTGCTTCGCCACGGCGGCGCAGGTGCTGGTACCGACGGCTCTGGCCGCGCTCCAGCACCGGTATCCGCGGGCCGAGCTGTCGCTGGTCGACATCGAACCGCCCGAGGGCTACGGGCTGGTGACTTCGGGCGACCTGGACATGCTGATCACCCACCGCTATCCCGGCGTGGCCCCGACGCCCCATCCGGGACTCGACCGGCAGCGACTGCTCGACGATCCGCTCGACCTGGTGCTGCCCGCCGGCCACCGACTCGCCGGGGGCTCCGCGGACCGCGGCATCGGCCTCGGGCGGCTGGGCGATGAGACGTGGATCTCCGGCGCTCCGGGCGTCCCGAACCGCGTCTGCCTGGAGACCCTTGCCCGCCGGGCCGGTGTCGAGCCGCGCGTCGCGTACGAGTCCGCCGACTACCACGTCATCCTGGCGCTGGTCGGCGCCGGTCTGGGCATCGCGCTGGTCCCCGGCAGCCTGCTCGCGGGCGCCGACCGCTCCCGGGTCTCGGTGCACCCCCTGCGCGGCCCGGCTCCGGCCCGCGAGATCAGCATCGTCCAGCGCCGGCGCCCCACCGCACTCGCCCTGGAGCTCACGGCCTTCCTGCACACCGCCGCGGCCGGCCTCACCCGCGGGCCCCGGCGCGGCGGTCCGTGACGTCGCCCGTACGTGACGTCGCCCGTATGTGACGCCCGTTCAGCTGGAACGTAGCTGCTCGGCGGCGGCCTGGTAGGCCTCCGACGCGCGGGCGAAGTAGTCGAACAGGACGGCGAGCTGCTCGGGCGTGTAGCCGGCGAGAAGTTCACCGATGCGCCGCCGGGCGGGTTCCATCACATCGTCCAGGCCCGCGGGCTTGCCGATGGGCTCGACGATCACCTTGCGCCGGTCGTCGGGGGACGGTGCGCGGCGTACGTACCCCGCCGCCTCCAGCCGGTCGATCAGGCGGGTGGTGGGGCCGGTGGTGAGCCCGGTGCGGGCGCCGAGCTCACCGGGGGTCATCGGCCCGGTGAGCCCGAGGATGTTGAGCGCGTACAGATCGGTGGCACCCAGATCGCACGCCTTGGCACTGGCGTGGCCGTGCAGCATGACGGCGCTCAGGTACCGGCGGTAGATCTCGCTCGCGTCGGACGGCATGGCCGGCGTTGACATGCGCTCCCCCACTCCCTAATCTCTTCCCCGAAGAAGATACTTCTTTCAAGAAGAAGCATCTTCTCGGCATCTTCTCTGTCTGCGAAGCTACCACGAAGGCGAAACCATGAGCGCGAGTACCACCACCAGCACCGATGCCGGAACCACGGCCGAGCCCACCTCTCCCACCGGCCCCGCGCCCAGGCCGGCGAGCCGCCGCCGCACCGTGAAACGGATCCTCCTCGGAGGCACCCTCGTCACCGTCCTGGCCGCCGCGGGCGGGTACTTCTGGCTGGACGCCACCTCCGACCCCAAGGTCCTCGGAAAGGCGGAGTGCATCGATGTCACCCCGTCCCTCACCGCCACCGCGTCCGGCAGGGCGGCGACCGACGACCAACGCGCCGTCTGCACCACCCTGCGGGCGCTCACCGACGCCTGGGATCGCGCCGACGCGACGGGATACGGCGAACAGTTCACCGCGGACGCCACGTACACCACCTACGTCGGCACCCACTACCAGGGCCGCCAGGACATCGCGGACGCCCATCGCGCCCTGTTCGGCGGATTCGTCGAGGGGACCAGCCTCGCCGACTCCTTCCTCGGTATCCGCTTCTACGGCCCCGACACCGCCGTGGTCACCAGCCGGGGTGACACCTACAAGGGGGACCGGCCGTCCGCCGCCGACCTGACCAAGACCCAGACGTACACGCTCGTCCGCGAGGGCGACGGCCACTGGCGCATCGCCGCCTTCCACAACACGAAGCGTCAGAACGTCATGGAGCGCCTGTCCTTCCTCTGGGACCCGGCCACGGCCCCCGAGGCCGAGAAGTGACCACGCCCGCCACCGCCCGACAGCCCTGGAAGGACACCCACATGACCACCGAGGACACCATCGCCGTCCACGCCCTGCTGCACCGCAGCGCCGCCGCCTGGGCCGCCGGTGACGGAGCCGCGTACGGGGCCTGCTTCACCGAGGACGCCACCGACGTCACGTACATGGGCACCGTCTACCACGGCGGCACCGAGATCGGCCGCGCCCACCAGGCGCTGTTCGACAGCTTCCTCAAGGGCACCCGGCTCGACATCGACGTCGTCTCCCTCCGGTTCCACGGGCCGGGCACCGCGGTGGCCGTCACCCGCGGAGCCGTACGCAAGCGCAGTGCCGAGGTGGGCCGGTACGACAAGCTCGCCACGTACACGCTGGTGCGCCGGGCCGACGGCTCCTGGGGGATCGCGGCCGTGCAGAAGACCGCGCGCCGCCGCCTGATGGAGGCGTTCTCCTTCCGCATGCGGCCCGCGACCCGCCCCGCGGCGGGCTGACCATGGCGCCGCGGACGGACGACCGCCCGACCGCACTGGTCACCGGAGCGAGTGCCGGCATCGGCCGGGCGTTCGCGCAGCGCCTGGCGGCGGACGGCTACCGCGTGATCGCGGTCGCCCGCGACGCCGGCCGCCTGCAAGCCCTCACCGCGCGACTGGGCCCCGGTCACGACTGGCTCGCCGCGGACCTCGCCACCGAGGACGGCGTACGCCGCACCGGCGAACTGATCACCCGTACCCGCGTCCAGCTCCTGGTCAACAACGCCGGAACGGCCACCGCGGGCTCGTTCACCACCACCCCGCCGGACCGGGCCCAGGAGATGCTGGACCTGAACTGCCGTGCCGTCACCGCCCTCGCGCACACCTTCCTGACCCGGGCCCGCCCCGGCGACGCCCTGCTGAACGTCTCCTCGACCCTCGGCTGGACCCCGAAGCCGGACCTCGCCGTCTACAGCGCGACGAAGGCGTACACCACCACCCTCACCGAAGCGCTCTGGACCGCGCACCGGGGCTCCGGCATCCGCATCCTGGCGCTCTGCCCCGGAATGACGGCGACCGCCTCGCAACGGCACGAGGACGCGCCCGCCGCCCTCGTCCAGACCCCCGAACAGGTCGTCACGGCAGCCCTGCGCGCCCTGCGCGAGGACGACGCCCCGACCACGGTCCCGGGCGGCACCAACCGCCTCCTCACCCTGGCCATGCGCCTCCTGCCCCGCCGCAGAACCCTCGCGCTGCTCGCCCGCGGCTAGGGCCTTTCGTTTGGATCATGCCGGGCTCGCGGGCTCCGGAACGCCGCGCGGGGCGAAGGGACCGATCGGTGAAGCTACAGGCCCAGATCGAGGGCGACGCACGAGGAGAACTTCCACGAATTCTCGGGGTTGTAGGCGCTTCCCCCGGCACCCGGTGCGGCTTCCACCTCCGCCGTCATGTCCTCGCGGGCGATCCGCTCGGGGAGCTTGCCGAAGCGCATGTGCCTCACCGCAGCGTCGGCATCCATGGCGAGTTCCTTGTCCATGCCCCTGCCCCACTTCTTCGGTCGTGGATCGTGTCCCGCATCGTCGCTCCGGGCGACTGATGCCAGCATGTACCGCCCACCGTCACCTGTCAAGCAGGTGACGAAATCCTTATCCCAGGAGCCCGAGCGTGGGTGTCGACCTCGCCGCGCGCATCTCATCACCTGCTGGACAGGTGACACCCTGCTGTGCAAGGGTCACAGTGCCCCCGCGGCCCCGTACTCCCGCACAGCAGGTGCAAACGGCACGGCGGGCACGAGCCGGACACTGCATGCACGCATGACGGAAGGTTTGACATGATCAACAGGCGCACTTTCAGCAAGGCCGTCGGCCTGGGCACCGGCGCGACCGCGGTCTCGCTGTCGGGCCTGGGAACCGACGCTTCCGCCTCCCCCGCCCCGCACGCACGGCCGGGCGGCGGCTCGCAGGCGCCCACCGTCCCGGCCATCACCCCGGGCACCCACACCTCATTCAGCGAGATCAAGCAGGTCAAGGCCGGTGTCCTGAACGTCGGTTACGCCGAGGCCGGCCCCTCCCACGGCCCCGTGGTCATGCTGCTGCACGGCTGGCCGTACGACATCCACAGCTACGTCGACGTCGCCCCGCTCCTCGCCGACCTGGGCTACCGCGTGATCGTCCCGTACCTGCGCGGACACGGCAGCACCACCTTCCTGTCCCACCACACCCCGCGCACGGCCGAGCAGTCCGCCATCGCGCTGGACGTCATCTCCCTGATGGACGCCCTGAAGATCGAGAAGGCCGTGCTGGCGGGCTTCGACTGGGGCTCGCGCACCGCCGACATCATCGCCGCCCTGTGGCCGGAGCGGGTCACGTCCCTGGTCTCCACCAGCGGCTACCTCATCACCGACCGCAAGATGCAGGTCGCACCCGCCGATCCGGCCGTCGAGCGCACCTGGTGGTACCAGTGGTACTTCGCCACCCCCCGGGGCAAGGCGGCCATGGAGGACGAGACGAGCCGGCTCGCGCTGTGCCGCTACGTGTGGACCCTGGTCTCCCCCAACTGGGCCTTCGACGACGCCACGTACAACCGCACGGCGGAGGCGTTCAAGAACCCGGACTACGCGGCCGTCGTGCTGTTCAACTACCGCTGGCGCATCGGCCTGGTCGACACGGACCACCGGTACGCGCGCCACGAGAAGCTGCTCGCCGCTCAGCCCGCCATCCACGTGCCCACCGTCACCCTCGACGCGGCCCTCGACCCCTTCACCCCGCCGCCGGGCGACGGTTCGGGCTACCGGTACCACTTCACCGGCCCCTACGCGCACCGCACGATCGCGGACATCGGCCACAACCTGCCGCAAGAGGCGCCCACCGCCTTCGCCCAGGCCGTGGTCGACGCCGACCACCTCTGAGCCCCCACCCGGGGCCCCCATCCGCCGCGGCCCGGGGCGCGGCGGCGCTGACGGCGCTGACGGCGCTGACGGCGCCGGAGCGAACCGGTGCGGTGGTGACGTCGTCGGTCGCGACCGGCCTGCCGGAGCATCACAGGCCGCCCCGCGCGACGCGCTCTCCGGTCGTACGCAGGCCGGCGGCCCTGTCCCGGGCCGCTTCTCGCGTCCCCGGTCAGCCCTTCAACCGGTGCGGATGGGCCGGGTAGACGCCCAGGACGCGCACCTCGGAGGAGAAGAACCGCAGTTCCTCCAGGGCGAGGGCGACCCGCTGCTCGCCGGGGTGGCCCTCGGCCTCGACGTAGAAGCGGCTGGCGTTGAGCCCCGCGCCGATCTGATAGCTCTCGATCTTGGTGAGGTTCACCCCGCCGGTGGCGAAGCCGCCGAGTGCCTTGTAGAGCGCGCTCGGGATGTTGCGCACGCTGAAGAACAGGCTGGTCATGGTCGGCTGCCCCGGGTCCGGGGCGGGAGCGGGCGTGCGGGAGAGGACCACGAACCGCGTGGTGTTCTCCGGGTCGTCCTCGACGCCGGCGCGCAGGACGTCGAGGCCGTGCAGCCCGGCCGCGGCGGGAGGCGCGAGGGCCGCGTGCCGCGCGTCGCCCAGTTCGGCCACCTCACGCGCCGCCCCGGCGGTGTCGTCGCAGACCAGGGTCCGCCAGCCGCCCTCCCGCAGCAGCTTGCGGCACTGCCCCAGGGCGTGCACGTGGCTGCGGACGCACTCCACCTGGTCCAGGGTGGCGCCGGCGACACCCATCAGGTCGAAACGGATGGCGAGGAAGTACTCGCCGACGATGAACAGCCCCGACTCCGGCAGCAGGTGGTGCACGTCGGCGACGCGTCCGGCCGCGGAGTTGTCCACCGGGATCACGGAAAGGTCGGCGTCGCCGAGGGCCACGGCGTCCAGGGCCTGCTCGAAGCCGGTACACGGGTGTCCCGAGGCGTCCGGGTACAGGGCGTGCGCGGCGGTCGCCGAGTTGGAGCCGGGTTCACCCTGATAAGCGACGGTCGTCACCGCGTTCAGCCTTCCTGAAGGGACATCCTGTCGTGGGGCGGCGGAAGCTCCGTTGCGTACCGCGCCCGCTGAAGTATCGGTGAACTCGCCTCCCTCACGCTCACCAGGGGCTGCCTCCCGGCATGGCGGCCGTCCGTCGGCCCGTGGTCCGGGCGGCCGCCGGCGTCTGCCTGCTTCCCGCCCGCGGGGCCCAGCGCAGCTGAGGTTCGCCCCGGACGTGGGGCTCGGGTCGCGCACGGGCGGCCGCCCATGCCCTGATCCCGGTTCCAGTCGCGGGAGTCGAGGGCTCAGGCCCCTTGCGGGGCGGCCCATTCCACGAACTGGATGATCACGCCGTTGGGGTCGGTGACCTGGAAGAGGCGTTCGCCCCAGGGCTCCTCGCGCAGCGGCATCGTGATCTCCACGCCTTCCTCGCGCAGCCGCCGCTCCTCGTCCTTGATGCCGGTGGCGAGGGTGAGGGCCAGGATCAGGCCCGTCGCGCGCTGGTCACGCTGTTCGGGCGGCAGGATCTCCGTGCCCCGGGCGAGCAGCACGATGTCGGCTGCCGCGTCCGGGCGGGTGAGGGAGGCGAAGCCCTCGGCGGCGGCCTGCTCCGTGTAGCCGAGGTGCGTGGTGAAGAACTTCTGGGACGCGGTGACTTCGTCGACGGTGAGGGAGAGGGTCGTCGTCGTGATCGCGGCGGTCGGCGTGGTGGGAGTGGTCGGCTGCATGGAGATCTCCTGTGCGGGTGCGATGCGGTGCGGTGCTGCGGGCGGGGTCCTGGGCGGGCCGGCGCCGGGTCAGTAGCCGCCGCGGCGGGGGAGGTTGCGTACGGGCGGGGGCATCCGGCGGGGCTGCGCGGGTGCCCCTGCCCGCTGGGGGTGGAGCCGGGGGCTCCTGGGCGGTACGGGGACGGCGGCGGGGTTGCCGGTCCGGTCGGCCAGGACCGCGGTCAGGTCCAGGGCGGGGAAGCGGGATGCGGTGCGAGGGGCCTCGGGCATGCGGTGTCCATCCGTTCGTCGTTCGAGGTGAACTTTACGACGGAAGTAAATTTAGCCCGAGACTTCAGGGGTGTCAACATAAAAATGCCACGAGGGTAAGATTGCCCCATGACTACTGAGACCACCGCCGCCGCGAGCGCCCCCGTCGGACTCCGTGAGAGCAAGAAGCAGGAGACCCGGCAGCTCATCTCCGATGCCGCCACCCGGCTCTTCCTCGACCAGGGGTTCGAACAGACCACCATCGCGGAGATCGCCGCCGCCGCCCGTGTCGCGAAGAAGACGGTGACCAACTACTTCGCGCACAAGGAGGATTTGGCGCTCGACCACCAGGACGCCTTCACCGGCTCCCTGGCCGCCACGGTCGCCGGCCGGGCGTCGGGCGAGTCCGCGCTGACGGCCCTGCGGGACGCCTTCGCCGAGGCGGTCGCGGCGGCCGACCCGGTCGCGGGATTCTCCGGCCCCGCGTTCGCCCGGATGATCGCCGACAGCCCCACGCTGACGGCCCGGCTGCGCGACCTGCACGATCTGCGGGAGACCCGGCTCGCCGAGGCCCTGGCCGAGGCCACCGGCGCCGCCCCCGACGACATCGCCGTACGCACCGCCGCCGCCCTGCTCGGCAGCGTCCACCGCATGCTCTTCGACCGCATCCAGGAACTGACCCTGGCCGGATGGGCCAACGCGCGGATCAGCGGCGAGATGGCGGAGGCCGGGGAGTACGCGTTCGGGGTGCTGGAGGAACCGCTGGCCGGTTACGCCGCCGGGCCCTCCGCGGACCCGAAGGTCCACCCGGATCTCGTGCTCTGACGGGTGTCCGCCGCGCTGTGCCGATTACGCGTACCCGCCGCGCCGCTCCCGAAGTTGTCCGCGGCGGACTCAGCGCCCCGGCCAGGCGATGTCGTCCACGGCGAGGAACGGCTCACCGGCCACCTTCGCCGGGGTCGCGCCGGTGAACGCCACGACGTCCCGGTGCAGATGGGACTGGTCGGCGTAGCCCGTCTCGGCCGCCACCCGGGCCGGGCCCTCGCCCGCGACCAGGCGGTGGGCGGCGTGGTCGAAGCGGACCAGTCGCGCCGCGCGCTTGGGCGGCAGGCCGAGCTGGGAGCGGAAGCGGGACCACAGCCGCTTGCGGCTCCAGCCGACGTCGGCGGCGAGTTCGTCGATCCGGAGCAGTCCGTGGCCGGCGGTCATCCGCTCCCAGGCCCGTGCCACCTCCGGGTCCACGGGGGAGCCTGCCGCGTACCGGCGGCCGAGCAGCGCGTCCGCGAGCGCGAAGCGGGCCTGCCAGGACGGGGCTTCGCCGAGCCGTTCGCGTATCCGGGACGCCTCGCGGCCCCACAGGGCGTCCAGCGGGACGACGGCACCGTCGAGCTCGGCCGGGGGCACGCCGAGGACCGCGCGGGCGATCACCGGGGACAGCCGCACCTGCACGCACTCGACGTCCTGTCCGCGCACCCGGACCGCGCCGCCGGAGCCGAGCCCGGGACCGGCGACCAGGCAGCCGCGCTGCTGTTCACCGGTCGCGGTGTCGAGGACGGGGGTGCCGGCGCCGAATTCGAGGAGCAGGGTGACCGCCGGGTGCGGGACCATGCGCAGCGCGTCCAGATCGTGCACGCGGAACCCGGCCATGGTGACCCCGGGCACGCGGCTGGGCCGTGGTGGGCGGGAGACGTCCCACACGGCCGTACCGTGCATGAAGGTGTGCACCCTTCCATGCTACGAGCGGGCCGCCGCGAGCACGGCCGGGCGGGCGGGACATTCGTTCAATACGCGGCCGGGGCCGGTGGCGACAGTGGGGTCATGACTGTTTCCGAAACCACCGCGTTCTCGGCCGTGCAGCTGGACGACGGCGCCACCATCCATGTGTGCCAGGACGGGCCCCGTGACGCCCCCGTGCTCCTGCTCATCCACGGATCGGCGTCCTCGGCGCGTTCGTGGGACGCCCTCGTGCCGCTGCTCACCGCGCACCGCGTCATGCGGGTCGATCTGCTCGGGCACGGCAGGTCGGACAAGCCGGACGACGGCGGTTACGCGATCCGCGACCAGGCACGGCGCACCGGCGAGGTGCTGGACCGGCTCGGTGCCGGGCACGCCGTGGTGGTGGGCCATTCCAGCGGCGGGGTGACCGCGACGGCCCTCGCCGAACAGCGGCCGGAGCTGGTGTCCGGTCTGGTGCTCGTCAACACGGGGCCCGGCCTGGGGGCGTTCATCGCCACCGGCTCCGGCGCCGCCGCCGCGCCCACGCAGTGGCCGCCGAGCGACGAGCAGATCAGGCAGCTTGCGAGCACGGGCTTCAGCCGCCCCGGCTACCGGGTCCCGGACGCGCTGCTGGACGAGGTGCGCGCCATGACGGCGCACTCCTTCACCGCCACGATGGGGAGCACCCGCGCCTACCTGGAGCAGCGGGCGCTGCCGGAGCGGCTGGCGGGACTCGGCAAACCACTGCTGGTGCTCTTCGGTGAGGACGACCGGCGCTGGCGCTCCTCGTCGGCCGCCGACTACCGCGTCGTCCCGGGTGCGCGGGTGGAGTTGCTGCCGGGGCTGGGGCACTCGCCGATCCTGGAGGACCCGCCCCGGGTCGCCGGGCCCCTGCTGGACTTCGCCGCGCTCCACGGCTGAGAGGGAGGGCGTCGTGCGGATTCTCGTCTCCGGGGCCGGGGTCGCCGGTCCGGTGCTCGCCCACTGGCTCGTCCGGTACGGCTTCCGGGTCACCGTCGTGGAGCGGGCGCCGGCTCCGCGCCGTGCGGGCGGGCACGCGGTCGACCTGTTCCGGCCCGCCGTGGACATCTCGGAACGGATGGGGGTTCTGCCGCGCATCGAGGAGCGTGCCACCGGCACGGAGCGGCTGAGCGTCTTCCGGGAGGGGGCGCGGCGGCCCGTGCGGGCGGACCTCGCCAAGATCTTCGGCGGGGCCTCCGACCGGCACGTCGAGGTCATGCGCGACGACCTGACCGCGATCTACTACGACGCCGCCCGCGAGGACGTCGAGTACCTCTTCGACGACTCGGTCACCTCGGTCTCCCCCGGGGACGGCGACGGGTGCGAGGTGACGTTCGAGAACGCCACGCCGCGCCGCTTCGGCCTCGTCGTCGGCGCGGACGGGCTGCACTCCACGGTGCGCCGCCTGGTCTTCGGTGCGGATTCCGGGCGCGGCTCCTTCCTCGGGGCCTACTTCGGGGTGCTGAGCCTGCCCCACGTCTCCGGGCTGGACGGAGAGTTGCTGATGCACGTCGGGGTGGGGCGCACCGCCGGGATGTACGGGGCGCGGCATCTGGACGACGCGCGGGCCCTGTTCCTGTTCCGGAGCGCGCGGGAACTCGACTGGCACCACCGCGACGTCCCCCGGCAGAAGGAGCTGCTGCGCGGGGCGTTCGCCGGGCTGCACCCCCAGGTCGACGGGTGGCTGGAGGAGCTGGACCGTACGCCGGCGTTCTACTTCGACTCGATCAGCCAGCTCCGCATGGACAGCTGGTCGCGGGGGCGGGTGACGCTCGTCGGGGACGCGGGGTACTGCCCCGGTCCGGCCGTCGGCGGCAGCACCACGCTGGCCGTGGTCGGCGCGTATGTCCTCGCCGGTGAGCTGGCCCGTGCGGGCGGCGACCACACACGTGCGTTTCCCGCCTACGAGCGGGTGATGGCGGAGCACGTACGCGGCAGCCGTGCGGTCGCGCTGAGCGCGGCGAGGACGCTGATCCCCGCCTCGCGCGCCGGGGTGTGGGGGCTGGCGCAGGGCGCCCGGCTGGTCTCCGCGCTGCCTGCGGGGCCGGGCCGCGCGCTGCTGCGCCTCACGACGAGGAGCGCGCGGCTGTACAACGCGATGACCGTCGAGGACTACGCGCCGGCCGCCGCCGTGTGAGGCCGACCGACCCGGCTCAGGCGCGGTCCAGCGCCGCCTCCACCTCGTCCATCACGTGCTGCCAGTGGGTGCGCCGGTTCTCGCGTTCCTCCGCGCTCGCCAGGTGTTCCTGGTGGAAGCGGAGCATCGTACGGGCGCCGTCGGCGGCCGGGGTCATGGCCACCTGAAGGGTGGTGGTGCCGTGGGTGACGCGGATGCGGTCCGTCGGGCGGTAGCCGCGTACTTCGCCGGTCACGCCGGCCGCCGTCCGGTAGGGCGCGCCGCGTTCGGGGGTCAGGGCCGTGTCCGAGCCGAGCCAGAGGGCGAGGCCTTCGGGGCCGCTGATGAAGTCCCAGACGACGGACGGCGGGTGGGGCAGTGTGCGGGACACGCCGATCTGCCAGCCCGCGTCCCTGGTGAGTCCGGTGGGCATCGGTCATCCTTCCTCGGAGTGGCGGGCGCGCAGCGCCCTGACCTTGTGACGGTTGCCGCAGTGCTCCATCGAGCACCAGCGGCGGCGGCCGGGGCGCGAGGTGTCCACGTAGATGAGGTGGCAGTCCTCGGCGGCGCAGGTGCGGATGCGGTGCGCGTGGGGGCCGGTCAGCAGCTCGACGGCGTCGCGGGCGACGGTGGCGGCCAGCGCCGTGCCGCTGGGTGCGCCGGCCCAGCGGCGGCTGCCGTCCGGGGCGATGGCGGGTGCCAGGGCGGGGCGGGCGGCGGTCTCGTTGATGACCGCCAGGTCGCCGGGCGGGTGCGGTTCGCCGCGCGTGTGGGCGACGACCACGCGGAACAGCGCGTCGCGCAGCATCCGTAGCGCCGCGACCTCCACGGCGGAGACGGCCGGTTCGGGGGTCGGGGTCAGCCGGGAGCGTTCCGCCCAGGCGGCCACGTCGGCGGGCTCGTGCAGGACCTCGTACCGCTCGTAGGGCCCGGGGCCGCCGGTGGTCAGCAGCTCCAGGCACAGGGCGCCGGGATCGAACCGGTAGGCGACGCCGGTGGTGGAGCGCAGGATCAGACCCATGGGCTCCGCCCGCGCGGTCGCCCCCGCTCTCTCTGCGGAATTCATGTAACCACTATAAGTGGTTACAGTGACAGCGCCAGGGGGTTCAGCGCAGCAGCGTCAGGTGGCCCCGGGTGCCGCGCAGGGGACGGCTCTGGGCAGCGGTCACGGGGGCGAGGGAGCCGCCCACGGCGCGCGGGAGGACCACCTCGGTGGGGCGGTGGGCGCTCACGATCGCATCCAGGGCCTGCGCGAGACGGGCGATGTCCTGAGCCGTGATGTCGTGGCCCATGGAGGCGTGCAGGGCGGTGGTGATGCCCCGTCCGGGCAGGTGGAGCGGCATCTCCTGGGCGACCGTCTTGCGCAGGACGATCCCCCGCGCGCGCAGCTCGCGGCGGAGCTGAGCTGCCGTCAGCTCGTCGTGGCGGAAGGCGAGGACGGCGGACTGGACGCGGCCCGGGGCGATCAGCTCGGTGCCGGGGACCCGGCCGACGGCGTCGCGCAGCTGCGGGTAGAGGTCCTGGCGCGGCGCGGCCGAAGCCTCCTTCTCGTGCAGGAGGAGCGCGGTGTTCAGGCCGGCGACGGACGCGCTGTGCGGCGTCCGGGGCGGCTCCTGGCCGTAGCGCGCCGGGCCAGGATCGGTGAGCGCGGACCGCAGGCGGGGAGTGGTGCAGGCGAAGCCGACGTCGACGGGCCCGCCGAGGAAGCGCCAGGCGTCCCCGGTGAGCAGGTCGGCGCCGATGCGCGCCGCGTTCACGGGCAGCTGGCCCACGGCGTACGAGACGTCGACCGCGTACAGGGCGCGGTGCGGGGCGAGGAGGCGGCCGATCTCCTCGACCGGGTTGACGATGCCGCAGCCGGCCGGGACGTGGGCCACGCTGACCAGGGCCACGTCCTCGTCGATGTGCGCCGCCATCCACTCCAGGTCCAGGTCGCCGTGCGCGTCCAGCGGGACGACGTCGAGGCGGCAGCGGGTGCGGTCGCGCAGCGCGAACAGCGCGGTGAGGCGGGCGACGTCCTCGTACGGCGTCGTCCAGATCCGGTCGGCCGGGCCGACGGGCAGCCGGTCGAGCGTCTCCCGGAAGGCGTCGGCCCCGCCCGTCACGAGGGTCGTGGTGCCGGTGGCGGGCACGGAGAGCAGGGCGCCGAGGCGTGCGGGGACCTCGGTGTGCACGATGTCCTCGACGTACTCCTCCAGTTCGTGCGTCCCGTACTCGTCCTCCCTGCGCAGCAACTCCGTGACGACGGCGCGCACCGCGGCCGGTGTGTGGCCTGCGGTGGCCGCGTCGAGACGGACCGTTCGTTCGACCTGGGGCGTCTGCACATTCATTTCCGGGTCCTCCCCCCGTTGTCGGGGAACCTTGACAAGTCATTGCCTGACCTCTGGCAATATGTTGCCCGGCGTTCGGAGAATTTGGCAACGCCCGCTCCAGCGATACTCGAGTGCAGCGGGCCGCCCCTCTTCCTCTGGCCCCGGTTCCGAGATTTCCTGGCTCGCTTCTCCAGGGTTTGCCAAGCGCCGGAAGAACGCGCAGTACGGCACGTCATCGCAGATCAGGACGGTACGTACGAACGTGAACCGCTCGGGGACAGGACCTCGCGGGCCTGTTCCTCCTCTTTGCTCCACCCATTCCCGAGGGAATTGCGAGCGAATTCCTAGGAGGTGTTGCCAATCTTCAGGCAAGAAGTTGCCAACGCGGCACGAAGAACTTGTCACAAAGGAGACCAGCCATGAAGAACATCGCCCGCGTCCTCGTCAGCACCGCCGCCGTCGCCGCCGCCGTCCTCACCAGCGCCGGCATCAGCGCCGCCGACGGCCGGGACATCGGCTGGCCGCTCACCGGCGGCACGACGCAGGTCTCCGCCAAGGACATCGGCTGGCCCGTGGCCCCGCAGGGCGACATCGGCTGGCCGACCGCTCCCCAGGGCGACATCGGCTGGCCGTCCGCCCCGCAGGGCGACATCGGCTGGCCGGCCGCTCCCGTCGCCTGACCGCACCCCGCACCGCCCGCACCGCCACCGCACGAGTGCCCGTCCAAGGCGGCTCGAGCGGAACCCGGCACCGTGACGCACGTACGCACGCAGGCTCGTACATCCGGGCTCGCGCGGCCAGAAGTCCCGGCAGCCGGAAGGAAGTCCGCCCCATGGCACAGACACCGTGGAACGCGAGGTTCGAGGCGATTCTCCGGCAGGGCCTTCCCGGCCTGGGCAAGGAGAGGACGCCCGACGCCGACGTTCCGATGGAGAGCTACGGGCTCGACTCCATGGCCCTCATCGGCATCGTCAGCTCCCTCGAAGCGGCGTACGGGGTCAGCCTCGCCGGCCAGGTCGTCGTTCCCGTGCACACCCTCACCGCCGGGCAGCTCTGGGGCATCGTCTCCGCCGCCCTCCAGCCTTCCTGGGACGCCGGCCTCTACCCGTCGTCGGACACCGTCACCCGTGGGCGTACCCCCTGGGCCGTCGCCTGACGGGCCGCCCCGCCCCCGCAGGACCCGAGAAGCCCCCGCCGCTCGCCGAGCGCCGCGGGGGCTTCGGTCGTGTCCGGCCACCCCGGCGCACCCTGGTGACTCAGGTCACAAAAGCGCCATGTCACATCCGAGGGGTCCGCCTCCATCCCCTGGTTGTCAGCAGCCGGTGAGGAAGGAAGGACCCGATCATGAGCGCGCAGCAGAGGACCCGTACGGCGGCCACGCACCGAGTGGTGATCCTGGGAGCCGGGTACGCGGGCATGGCCGCCGCCGTCCAGCTGGCGGCCCGGACCAGGAAGCACCGCGACACGGTGCGGGTGACCGTGGTGAACGCCCAGGAGCGGTTCACCGAGCGGATGCGGCTGCATATGACGGCCACCGGCCGCACGCCCGACGCGATGAGCGTCCCGGAGATGCTGGAGGGCACGGGCGCGCACTTCGTGCGGGGCTGGGTGACGGCGGTGGACGCCGGGGCCAGGACCGTGCGGATCGACGACGACCGCGTCCTTCCCTACGACACGCTGGTCTACGCGCTGGGCGGGCACGCCGACACATCGGCGGTGCCGGGGGCCGACGACCACGCCTACACCCTGAGCGGCGTCCAGGACGCGGAACTGCTCGCCGGGCGGCTGGAAACCCTCGGCAACGGGAGCGGTGGCGGCACGGTGGTCGTCGTCGGCAGCGGACTCACCGGGATCGAGTCGGCCGCGGAGATCGCCGAGCGGTACCCCCGCCTCGACGTGGTGCTGCTGGGCGGCAAGGAGCCCGGCGCGACCATGAACGACAGGGCCGCGGCCCATGTGCGCGCCGCCCTCGACCGCCTCGGCGTCCAGGTGCGCAGCGGCGTCGAGGTGGTGAAGGTTCTCGCCGGTTCGGTGGAGCTGGCGGACGGGGCGAGCATCGCGGCCGACGCGGTCCTGTGGACGGGCGGCACCCGGGTCGCACCGCTGGCCGCCGCGGCCGGACTCGAGGTGGACGAGCACGGACGCGTCGTCACCGACCGGGCGCTGCGCTCCGTTTCGCACCCCGAGGTGTACGCGATCGGGGACGCGGCCGCGATCGAGCAGGGGTACGGGGTCATGCACGGCACCTGCCAGGGCGGCATGCCGACCGGGGTACACGCCGCGCTGTCGATCGGCCGGGCTCTCCGGGGCAAGGAGCCAAAGCCGTTCCGGTTCGGCTACTACCACACGCCGGTGAGCCTGGGCCGGGGCGACGCGGTCGTGCAGTTCACCCGGCCCGACGACAGCCCCCGCCGAATCTGCCTGGTGGGGCCGATGGCCGTCCGGTACAAGGAGACCGTGACGGCTTCGCCCTGGCCGACGTACGGCCGGATGAAGAAGATGCCCGCCTCGGGCGCGTTCTGGCCCCGGGGCGGCCGCTTCACCCGTTAGTACCCGCACCCGATGTGTCCGAGGGGACAAATGAGCAACCCGCACGACGACGCAGGCCGTCCCGCCCATCCCGGCCAGCAGGTCTTCCTGGAGTACCGGCGGCTGCTGTTCTCCGTCGCGTACCGCCTGCTCGGCACCGCAGCCGACGCCGAGGACGCCGTGCAGGACGCCTGGCTCAAGTGGTCCGCCGCGGACCGTTCGAAGGTGGCCGATCCCAAGGCGTATCTGACCCGGATCGTGTCGAACCTGGCGCTGGAGCGGCTGCGGTCCGCCCGGTACAAGCGGGAGACGTACGTGGGGCCGTGGCTGCCGGAACCCATCCTGACCGGCACCGGCGCCCCCGAGGCCGTCGTCCAGGACACCGAGTCGGCCGCCCTGGGCGCCGAGTCGGTGTCGATGGCCATGCTGGTGGTCCTCGAAACGCTCAGCCCGCTGGAGCGCGCGGTGTTCGTGCTGAAGGAGGTGTTCGCCTTCAGCCACGCCGAGATCGCCGAGGCGGTGGAGCGGTCCGAGCCCGCCGTACGGCAGGCGGCGCACCGCGCCCGTGAGCACGTACGGGCCCGCCGGCCGCGCTTCGAGGCCGGCCGGTCGGCGCAGCGCGCGGCGACGGAACGTTTCTTCGCTGCCGCGACCGGCGGTGACGTCAACGCGCTCCTCGAACTGCTCTCCCCGGACGTCACCCTGTGGACCGACGGCGGCGGCAAGGTCCGCCAGGCCCTGCGCCCGGTGACCGGCGCGGCGACGGTGGCCGCCTGGTTCTCGGCCATCGGCACGGTCGCCTACCAGGGCGTCGAGCCGGCGGACATGAAGGCCGGACTCGCGGAGATCAACGGCGGTCCGGGCCTGGTGTTCAGCGGGCCGGACCGCGTGATCGCCACCGTGACGTTCGACTTCGACGCGGACGGGCGCATCACCGCGATCCACAACGTGGCCAACCCGGACAAGCTGCGGGCGGTCGCGGAGGGGGTCGCGTACGACGTCGGGGCGCGGTAGCCCGTACGTGCGGGCCGCCCCGGGGCGGCCCGCACGGCAGCAGCCCGTCCGGGCAGGACCGGACGGGCTGCGGAGGGGGAGCCTCCGGTCGATCTCGACCCGTGTGTCGCATCGACGACGTTGTCGTACACGGCCGGAGCATCGCCCCAGAACCGCTGGAGCGGTCGCCGGCGAACGTTCCCGGCCGCACTCCCGTGCCGCGTCCTGGCAACGTCCGGGGGCGTCCACGCCCCCGGACGGCCCGCCCCCACCTGCGGCTAAGGCGGGGCTCCAGCCGGTTCGGAGAAACCTTCAAGGCCCTTCTGCCAACGTCCTGGCAATGTCTTGCCACGGCGGAAGCCGCTGTCGAAGGAGCTCGCCACGATGTCCATCTCCGGTCTCATCGCGCAGCAGGTCGTCGCACGCCCCGACACCATCGCCGTCCACGCTCCCGGACACCCCGGCGACGACGTCTCCCTGACCTACCGTGAGCTCAGCGGCGCCGCCGACCGGCTGGCGCGGCTCCTCGCGGCCCGGGGCATCGGCCGGGGCGACCGGGTGGCGACAAGTCTGCGTCCCGGACCCCGGCTCGTGACGGCCCTGCTGGCCGTCCTGCGGACCGGGGCCGCGTACGTGGCACTCGACCCGGCCGATCCGCTCGCACACCGCCGGTTCGTCGTGGGCGACAGCGGGGCCCGTACCGTCCTGGCGGAGCCGGCGGACGCCCTCGACTACGCGGGCCTGGGGGCGGCCGTCATCGGCCCGCAGGCGGCGGGACCGGACGATGAACCGCCCCACGCGGCCCCCCTTTCCCCTTCCGTGTCCGGTGACGACCCCGCGTACATCTGCTACACCGCGCGCACCGGCGAGGGCTCCCCCGCCGGTGCCGTCGTGTCGCACCGGGCGCTGGCCGAACTGGTGCGGTCCGGGGCCGCCTTCCGACCCGGCCGGGACGATGTCGTCGCCCACGCCGCAAGTCCCGCGTCCGGCGCGAGCGCGTTCGAGACGTGGGCGACGCTGGCCGCCGGCGCCCGCCTGACCGTCCTGTCCTTCGACACCTTCGCCGGCCCGGAGCGGCTGCGGCGCGCCCTCGTCGACCACGGGGTGACCGTCGCCCTGCTGCCGGCCGCCCGGTTCCACCGGATCGTCCGCGACCGCCCCGACGCGTTCGGCTCGCTGCGCGCGCTGCTCGTCGGCGGCGGGACCTGCGACCCGCACCAGGTGCGGCGGGTCCTGCGGGCCGGGCCGCCCCGGCGGCTGCTCCAGGTGTACGGGGCGGCGGAGACGGGCGCGTTCGCCCTCTGCCACGACATCACCGGCGAGGCGGCGGACCCGGACGGCCCGATCCCCTACGGCCGGCCCGTCGGGGGCACCGCCGCCGTGGTCGTCGGCGCCCACGGCCTGCCCGCCGACCCGGGCACCGTCGGGGAACTGCTGCTGGGCGGGCCCGCGCTCGCGGACGGCTACCTCGGCCGGCCGGAGCTGACCGCCCGGCGCTTCGTCGAGGACCGGTTCACCGGAGTCGGCGGGCGGCTGTGGCGGACCGGCGACCGGGTGCTGCTGCGGACGGACGGCGCGCTGGAGTTCGCGGGCCGGGCGGACGATCACGTCACCGTGCACGGTCTGCGCGCCGGACTCCACGCCATCGAGTCCGCGCTCACCGCGCACCCCGGCGTCGCCGAGGCGGTGGTGACCGTGCACACGGACGCGGACGGCGAACGGCGGCTGGTGGGACACGTGGTGCCGGGCGGCGAGGCCGGCGACTCCGAGGCGGACGGCCTCGCGGCGGCAGGCCGTCCGCACACGGGCGGCAGCGTGCACGCGGCCGGCACCGCGCACGCGGGCGCCGGCGTCGCCGTCGGTGCGGCCCTCGCCCCTTCCCCCGCCGTCCCCCTCGAAACCGCTCTCCGCGCCCATCTCCATCAGCACCTGCCCGACGGGCTCGTGCCCTCTTCCCTCGTCCTCCACCGCGAACTCCCCCTGGATTCCGAGGGCCACGTCGACCGTGCCGCGCTGCCCGCGCCGGGACCGGTGGCGGACGCGGTGGCCGGAACGCCGCCCGGGACGCCCGTCCAGGAGATCGTGCGGGACCTGTTCGCGGAGGTGCTCGGGCTGCCGCGCCGGCTGATCGACGCCGACTGCGACTTCTTCCGCGTCGGCGGCCACTCACTGGCGGCGGTCCGGCTGCTGGACCGGGTGCGCGAGACGCTGGGCACCGGGCCGGTCGGTCCCGGCGCGCTGCACGCCGCCCCGACCCCGGCGGCGCTGGCCGCGCTGCTGGGCGAAGGGCCGGCCGCCGCGATCGGGCCGGGCGCCTCCGGTTCGGCCGGTACGGACAGCGTCGTGCTGGCGTTCCGGCTGCGCGGGCCGCTGGACGTACGGGTGCTGGACGAGTCGCTCGCCGTACTGGGGAGGCGGCACACGGTGCTGCGCAACTCCCGTATCGGGACCGCCGGGACGCGGCTGCGGTCCGTGGCGCCGGACGACCACCTGCTCGAACTCTCGCTGCCCGCCGACGGTGTGGACCTGTGGTCGCAGCTGCCGCTCGCCGCCGATCTGGCCCGGGTCCACCGGGAGCTGGCCGCCGGGGGCAGCCCGTCGCCGGTCCGGGACCTCGTGCGGTACGCGCCGCGTTCTCCGTACGGCGACACGGCACCGACCCCGCTGCCGGGCGCCGGTCCCCAGGTCTTCGGCACCGCCCCCGGCCGGCTGGAGGCCGACCTGGACGAGGCCCTGCACGCCCGGCTCACCCGGTTCGCGGCGGCGCGCGGGGCCACGGTCTTCATGGTGGTGCACGCCGCGCTCACCGCCGTCCTCGGTCAGCTGGGCGCGGACGGCGAGATCACCGTCGCGGCGCCCGTCCCGGCCCGGGACCACCCCAGCCTCCGGGGTGCCGTCGGGGCGTACGGGCGGGTGCTCGCGCTGTCCGTGGACGCCTCGGACGACCCCGCGTTCGACGAGCTGGTGCGCCGGGCACGGGAACGGGACCTGGCGGCGTACCGCAGCGCCGACGCGCCCCTCGCCCAGGCCGGGGGCGTCGCGCTCACGGTCCTCCAGGAGGCGACGGAGGCCCAGTTCGCGGCGGGCGCCCTCACCGTGCAGCCGGAGCGGGCCGGGCTGCCGCTGCCCGCCACGGATGTGGGCTTCACGCTGACTGAGCGCCAGAGCCGGGCGGGTGCGCCGGCGGGCATCGCCCTGACGACCACGTACCGGCGCGAGACGGTCGGCGAGACCGTGGCCGCCACGCTGACCGGCCGGCTGACCGCCCTGCTCGCGGCGGCCCTGGACCGCCCGGACGCCGCCCTGAGCACGCTGCTGCCGGCCGGGCGGCCCGTGGTCCGGGGCGGGGTGTGGGAGGGCGGGCACCGGCACACGCTGCCCGTCACGACGGTCGCCGACCTCTTCGCGGAGCGGGTGCGGCGGGCTCCGGCGGCGGTGGCCCTGTCGGGCGCGATCGGTGTGGCCGCCGCCTCCGGTACGGGCGACGGAGCGCCGGTCTCCGTCATGGACTACGCGGAGCTGGACTCCCGGTCCGACCTGCTGGCGCACGCGCTCGTCACGCACGGCGCGGGCCCCGGCACCACGGTCGTGACCGCCCTGTCGTCACCGACCGGGTTCGCGGTGGCCGCGCTGGCCGTCGCGAAGACCGGCGCGGCGTGCGTACCCGTCGACCCGTCGCGGAAACTCCCCCGTTCGGTGCGGCCGGCGGTGATGCTGCTCGACGAGACGGCCGATCTGCTGCTGGGTCAGGTGCCGGGGGCGGTGCGCCTGGTGCGCGACGAATCGGCCGATCTGCTGCCCGCCGACGGGAGGTGGCCGCTGCGGGACTCCGACCGTACGCGCCCGCTGTGCGCGGACGACCCGGTGCTGTGGGCGCTCGGCGCGCCCGGCGCCACGGTCGTCGGCGCCGGCCCCGTCGTCGCGGCGACGCTGGCCGAGCCGGTCGACGCCGCGTGGCTGGTACGCGGCTACCCGGACGCCGACGCCACGATCGGCCTGCTGGGCGCGCTGGTGCGCGGTGTCCGGGTGCACGTACCGGACGTCTCGCTGCGGCACGCCGTACCGCAGGAGCTGCTGCGCTGGCTGCGCGAGCGCGAGGCCCGGACGCTGCTCGGCGGCAGCGACGAGGTGCTGGTCGCCCTGGTCGCGCTCGCCCGCGAGGAGGGCATGTCCCTGCTCACCAGCGGCGGCTGGGCCGAGGGCCACCTCGTCGTCGAGCACCGGGGTACGGGGGCGGCCCGGCCCGCCCCCGGCTACCGGGCGTATGTCCTGGACGCCGGGCTGCGGCCCGTCGCCCCGGGCGCGGTCGGCGCGCTGTACGTGGCGGGGGCGGGCGTCGCCCTCGGGTACGCCGACGCCCCGGCCGCCACGGGCGAGCGCTTCCTGCCGGACCCCTTCGGCGGTCCGGACACCACCGCCCGCATGTGGCGCACGGGCCGGGCCGCCCGGCTGGACGAGCACGGCAACCTCACGGTTCTCGAAGGCCCGGCGCCGGACGACCCGTTCGCGGACACCCCGTCGACCTTCGTGGTCGTCGACGACGGCGCGGGCCGCCGCGCCCTGTGGCCCGCCTCGGCGACGGTCCCGGCCGGCTGGTCGGAGATCCACGCGGAGAGCCGGTACGAACTGTGCCTGGACCACTTGGACGAGCTGCCGTAGGGGCCGTGACCGGTCGTCAACTCCGCTCCCGAGCAGGTGGCTTGCCTTCGCCCGATCGGGTCGAAAACCGGCGGCTCCGAACCGCCTTCCGCGTCCGGCGGGGGTCTGCCCACAAGATCGTCAACGGGCCGGCCTCCGGCCCGGCGGAGCGCGATCGGCATGTCGTGGCGCGACCGTCACCCGACACGGCCGGGCCATGGGCCGGGCTCGTACGAAGGAGATTTTGTGATCGCACAGGGCAAGCGGCTCCTCGGCTCCCTGGCCATGGCGTTCGCCGCCGCGGCCTCGCTCACCGTGGCCGTACCCGCCGGGTCCGCCTACGCCATCGACCACGTGGAGTGCGTCGGCGGCGCGGACTTCCTGAAGATCTACTCCCACCTGGACGGCCAAAACAGCGTCGACTGCTACGCCAACGCGGGCAGGACCGACTTCGGCGGCTGGTGGGCCGACCGGATCGTCACGGGCAACAACGACCTGATCTACTACGACGTCAACGGCGACTCGGTGCGGATCAACCGCTGGACGGACATCACGTTCCCGAACAACCCGCCCCGGATCAAGAGCATCCAGATCCTCTGAGCACCCGGTAGCGAACCGCCCGGCCCCGCCGTCCACGAACGGCGGGGCCGGCGCCGTCACACCACGTCGAACTCGTTGCCCTCGGGGTCCAGCAGGGCGGCGGCGTAGAACTCCATGTCCGGCTCCTCCCGGATCCGCGCCACCGTGGCACCGGCCCCGACCAGCTGTCGCACCGTGGCGTCGACCCGCTCCTTGCGCACCTCCAGGGGCACGGCACGGCCCCCGCCGACCTTGAGGTCGAAGTGCCACCGGTTCTTGGCGGCCTTGGGCTCCGGCACGCGCTGGAACCACACCCTCGGCCCGCGCCCCGTGGGATCGACGATCGACTCCGGTATGTCACCCGCTCCCGGCGGCAGTTCCTCGGCCGGCACCCCCATGTCCTCCCAGTAGGCGCGCCATGTGGCGTGCCCGTCGGGCGCCGGCTCGGGCACGTACCCCAGGGCCCCGGCCCAGAAGGCCACCATCCGCTGCGGATCGGCACAGTCGATCGTCAGCTGCACTGTCAGTTCCATATCCGGAGCATCCCAGACGGGTCTGACAGCCGAGGGGTGGCGGCTGACGGGCGGGCGGGTGTGGCCGGGGTCACCGGAACCCCACGGGCCGGCCGGAGAGACAGGTGGTGTGAGATGTGATGAGCAGGAAGACCGGGAGCACATGCGCGCACGTATCAGGGCGGGCGACCGCCAGGCGTTCGCGGCGCTCTACGAGGCCTACGCGCGGCCGGTCTACAACCATGCCTACCGGCTGACGGGCGACTGGTCGACGGCCGAGGAGGTCATGTCCGAGACCTTTCTGGCCGCCTGGCGCACCCGGCAGGCCGTCGAACCGGAGGGCGACTCGCTGCTGCCGTGGCTGCTCGGGATCGCCACGAACAAGGCGCGCAACGCCAACCGGGGTGCCGGGCGGCGCCTGGCGTTCCTGGCCCGCCGCCCCGCGCCGGAGCCGGTCGCGGACATCGCGGACGCCACCGCCGGGCACGTCGACGACACCCGGCGGCTCGCCGCGGTCCGGCAGGTGATGGGCGGACTGCGCCGCCAGGACCGCGAGGTGCTGGCCCTCTGCGTCTGGTCCGGTCTCGACTACGCGGAGGCGGCCGAGGCGATGGGCGTACCGGTGGGCACCGTGCGCTCCCGGCTGTCCCGCGCCCGCGAGCGGCTGCGGCGGCTCACCGACGAGCGGCTCGGCCAGGAGCGGAAGGAAAACGGCGGCACCGTCGGGGAACCCCGTCCCCGCCGCGGAGAGGTAGGGGGCAGGGCCGCGTTCGTGGCCCTGCCCATCCAGGAGGAAGCCCGATGAACGACCGTACCTCCGGCCCCGCGCGGGCCGAACGCGAGGAACTGGCCCGGCTGCTGCCGGCCCCGGCCGAACGGGACCTGCCCCCTGGCCGCCTTCTCCACCACAAGGAAATCCTGATGCAGCTGATCGACCAGGACGGCGACCGCGCCACCGCACGCCCCCGCCCCCGCCTCCTGCGCCCCGCCGTCCTGCTGCCCGCCGCCGGGCTGGCCCTGGGCGCAGTCCTGTTCACGACCCTCGCCGTGACGGGCCCGGACGAGACCCCCCGCACCTCCTCCACGGCCACCGCCCCGCGCGGCGCGACCGTGCTGCTGGACCGGATCGCCACGGTCGCCTCCAGGAGCGACGCGATCCAGGTCGGCGACGGGCAGTTCGTGTACGTCCGGACGCTGCAGACGCAGAACGAGGGAAAGTTCGGCGACCCGGTGAAGCTGGGCAAGCCCGGTGAGCGCGAGGTGTGGATGACCCAGAAGTCCGGGCCGGTGATCGACGAGGGCCTGATCCACCAGGACGGCCGGTACTACCCGATCACGGTCGGGGTGCCGGACGGCGAGAAGCCCGTCGGCTACCCGGCGGGCCTCAACCGGCCGACGTACACCTGGCTGGCCTCCCTGCCCACCGACCCCGACGCGCTGCTGCGGCGGCTGGCCGGCGAGATCACCGCGGACCAGGACGCGCGGGACACCCCGGCCGACGAGCGCGACCCGGACCAGGACGCCTTCGACGCCATCGGTGAGCTGCTGCGTGAGACGCTGATGCCACCGAAGACCGCGGCCGCCCTCTTCAAGGCCGCGGCGAGGATTCCCGGCGTCGGCGTGGACCCGGACGCGGTGGACGCGGCCGGGCGGCACGGGATCGGGGTGGCGCGTGACAACACCCGCGCCGGCTGGCGTACCGCCTGGATCTTCGACGCGAAGAGCCTGGAGTACCTGGGTGAGCGGAGCTACCTCATCCGGGACAGCTCCCTGGGCAGGAAGGGCACCGTGACGGGCCGGTCGGCGGTCCTGGAGCGCGCGGTGGTCGACGCCCTGCGCGAGAAGCCGTCGACGAAGGCCTGACCGGCCGCCGGGCCCCCGCCGAAATTGCCGTGCGGGGGCCCCGGCCGCTTCGTAGGGTCGCCGGTGTGACGGGCGACGATGTGCTGGAGATCCTGAACGTGCTGCGCGGAGCCGGGGCGGAGGTCTGGATCGGCGGCGGGTGGGGCATCGACGCGCTGGTGGGGCGGCAGACCCGGGAGCACCAGGATCTGGATCTGATGCACCGGCTGGAGCAGGAGCCGCTCGTCGTCAACGCTCTTGCCGGAGCGGGGTTCGCCGAAACCCTGGACTGGCGGCCCGCGCGGTTCGTCGTCTCGGACACGGCGGGACGTCAGATCGACCTGCACCCCCTCGTCTTCGGGCCCGGGGGCAACGCGCTCCAGGAATCGCTGGAGCCCGGGAAGCCGTTCGCGTACCCGTCGGAGTGCTTCGTGACCGGTACGGTCCTCGACCGCACCGTGCCGTGTCTCTCCGCCGAGCAGCAGGTCCGCTTCCACCAGGGTTACGAGCCCAGGGAGCGGGATCTCCACGACATGGCCCTGCTGCGCGAGGCGTTCGGCATTCCTTCCCCCTGATCCCCGCCCCGGCGCGCGGACCGGCTCACGGGAAGTAGAGGGCCGCCTTCTCCAGCACGTGATTCGTGAACATGCCGCCCCAGGCGGTCCCGCCCCGGTACATCGTGGTGCGTACGGTGCCGGGGGCGGTCTCGACCGTGACGGGCCGGCCGATCAGTGTCGTGCCGAGCAGCCGGGCGTCCTGGGCGGCCCACTGGGCCGCCTCGGGCCCGACCCGGTCGCTCACGAGGGCGGGGAGCACGAAGGCCGCGTTGCGGGCGCCGGGTATGCCCTTGCGCAGGCTCTTGGCGTAGCTCATGGCCCAGACGGTGAACTCCCCCAGCAGGGCCACGTCGATCTCGGGGACGGCTGCCGCGAAGACGAACACCTCGGTCTTCGTCCCGAACCAGCGGACCTTGCGGTCGGCGCGGCAGCCGGTCACCACCCGGTAGTCGTTCCAGGGCGGCGAGCTCATGGTGCAGCCGTCGGCCGTCAGCCGTGCGTGGAGCGCCGTGAGGTAGGTGGCCGCCGCGTCGGCGGTCGGGTGGGGCCCATGCTCGTTCATGCGCGCATCCTCCAACTTCCCTGGTCCGTAAGGGAAGAGGGCCACGAACGCGCTACGCCGGATGCGGTACGGGGCAGCAGAGGCGGGTGCGGAGGCAGCGGGGCGGGGTGCTCGGCCTGCCGCGTCTCAGGGCGCTTCCGGAGCCGCCCGCCGCGATCCGGGTACAGCGTCGCGCCGGCACCGTGCGAGCCCCGTCAGCACGCCGACAGGGCCGCCATGACGACCGTCGCCCGGCCCGGTCCGGGGGCCGCCGGTTCCGGGGCCGGCGCAGGGGTGCCGGGGGCGGTGGTGGTCGTGGTGTGGCTCATGTCGGGCTCCCCGTCCGCGTAGGTGTCTGGGTCGCCACGAGCGTGCTCCCGGCCGGTGCAGAATGCGTCGAGGGCCGCTGGATCTGGGAGAGGGCGTCGGCGAGGATGCGCCAGATCTCGGCCGCCAGGTCGATGTTGGCGTCCTGTTGTGCCTGCTGTGCCAGCGCCCGCAGCCCCTCCACCCCGGTCTCGTCGCCGGCCAGGACGCGCAGCTGGTTGCGCAGGATGTCGAGGCGGATGCGGTCACGGTAGGTCATCATCGGTGCCTCCGCCGCCAGCTCGCCGAGCAGGGTGCGGGCTTCCCCGTAACGGCCCGTCATGAACGCCAGATCCGCCTTCAGTGCCGAGAGTTCCTGGCGCATCCCGGGCGTGCCGACGAAGGCCATGGCCTGTTCGGCGGCGGCCACGCACGTCTCGGCGGCCTCCGGCTCGGCCGGCACCTTCTGCAGGTGCAGACGGCCCGCCGCGAGGCGCAGCCGGAGCCACAGCACCAGGTCGTCGGTGCCGGCGAACCGTTCCAGCGCCTGTCCCAGATACCCTTCGGCGCCCGCGTAGTCGCCCTGCCGCATCCGTACGGCCGCCGCCGTCCACATCGCCTCCGCCCACAGCGCGTCGGTGCGGCCCTCGACGAGCCCGGTCAGCTCGTCGGCGTACGCCCGCGCGTCCGGGATCCGGCCCGCCTCGGCGCGTACGGAGACCAGGGCGAGCAGCACGGCGGCGTGGTCGTCGACGCCGACCCGGCCCTCTCGGGCGATGCGGTCGGCCTCCACCGCGGCGTCGGCGGCCTCGTTGATCTCGCCGAGGGAGCGCAGGCAGCGGGCGAGACGGGTCAGTCCGCGCACCTGGAGTTCGGGCAGTCCGACGTCGCCGCCGAGACGCACCAGGCGTTCCAGGTGGTCGCGTTCGGCGGCGTGGTCGCCCTGGAGTCTGCGGTGCTGTGCCAGCAGCCACAGGGCCTGCCAGCGCAGCACGGGCAGCTCGTGGCCCTCGGCGGACAGCGCGTCGTGCAGGGTGCGCAGGGCGTCGTCGGAGCCGGTCGAGGCGGCGAGGGTCAGGGCGTGGGCGAGGGAGCCGCCGGCCGGGTCCTCGAAGTCGGCGGGTTCGATGCCCAGGCGCTGGGCCAGGTAGCCGACGGCGCGTTCGGTGGGCTGGCGGGCGCCCGACTCCAGGCGGGAGAGGTAGCCAGTGGACATGCCTTCTCCGGCGAGCGCGGTCTGCGAGTAGCCCTGGGCCACGCGCAGCTTCTTCAGACGACGTCCGAACGAGGGTTGTTGCAGCATGTGACCATTCCCCTGGAGTTGACGCGCTGTCGACGCGGGCCGCCTGCCGGGCAGCCGCGAGCGGTCGGGCGGGTCGGGTGAGCACCCTGAACGCGTTCGAGCGTAGGACCGGGGCAAGGCGGCGGGCAAAGCTTTGCCTGCGTATGTGCCTCCGGTCTCGTGCGGATCTCTTGCGGCTCTCGTGCGCCGCTCCAGCGGCCGGCCGCCCACCTGCGGGGGCGCGGGGGGCGTCGGTCCGGTCAGGTGGTCGCGCGTACGCCGGTCTCGAAGGCGTAGATGGCCGCGTGGACGCGGTTGCGGAGTCTCAGCTTGTGCAGCATGTTCTGCACGTGTGTCTTGACGGTGTGTTCGGAGAGGGTGAGCGAGCCGGCGATCTCGGCGTTGGACAGGCCGCGGGCGAGGAGTTCGAGGACCTGGCTCTCGCGGTCGGTCAGCTCGTCCGGGCTGACGGTGGAGAGCCGGGGTGCGGGCGGTGGGAGGCCGCGTGTGCCGCCGCCGACGAGGGTGTAGCCGGCCGCCGCGAGCACCACGGCCGAGGTGAGTTCGCCGGCCGTCGCCGTGCCGGGGAGGTGTCCGTGGGTGGGAGCGCCCGCCGCCCCCGGGGCCTCGCCGACCGTGAGCACGCTGACCGTCTCCGGGGCGGGGCGGTCCTCCGGCGGCAGGGTGCCGTGCACGACCAGGACGCGGGGGCGGGTGGCGTGCAGGGCGCGGACCAGCGGGGGGCCGGGCGGGCTCTCGCCGGTGACGTGGATGGCGGGGTGGTCCGCGAGGAGGGTGCGCAGCCCTACGCGGGCCAGCGGGTCCGTGCCCACGACGTGGACCCGGACCGGGCGGGGGCCGGGTTCCGGCACCTCGTGCAGCTCCGGCCGCCGGGCGGGCAGGACGCGCAGGGTGGCGTGCTGTTCCTCCACGGCGGCCCCTCCTCACACCTCGGCAGCGTCACCGTAGTGCGCGGCCCGGGGGCCTCCCGGCGGATTCGAGCGGTCCGCGACCGTTCCCCGGTTCCGCCTCGTACAACCCTGTGAACGCAACCGCCCGGGTTCGTACGAGACGTGCTCGAGGACCGCTCGAAAGTGACTGGAGGGGTCCTCGTGAAGTACCCCGGTGAGCAGGGGCCGGGTGCTTGAATGGCCTTGATCGGTACGGCAGTCGACCCAGGGGAGCGGACGCCGCCATGCGGAAGTCGTATTACGCAGCGCACGTCTACATGATCGTCGGAGTGATCTCGGGGCTGTTCTACCGGGAGTTCACCAAGCACAACGACTTCCACGGCGACACGCAGCTGGCGCTGATGCACACGCACCTGCTGGCGCTGGGCATGATCGTCTTCCTGATCGTCCTCGCCCTGGACAAGGTCTTCTCGCTGTCCGGCTCGAAGCTGTTCACGGCGTTCTTCTGGTTCTACAACATCGGCATCGCCATCTCGACCACGATGATGGGCGTCCACGGCATCCTGACCGTGCTGG
Source organism: Streptomyces sp. NBC_00708 (assembly GCA_036226585.1). GTDB lineage: Bacteria > Actinomycetota > Actinomycetes > Streptomycetales > Streptomycetaceae > Streptomyces. Next base: position 132,381 of record CP108998.1, on the reverse strand, counting down.
GCCGCAGCGAGGACGACATCGCCGTGGCCGTCCCGCTGACCGCCGGGCTCGGCCACATCCTGCTGACCGTCGGGCTGATCCTGCTCTTCGTCCTGCTCGGCAAGCGTGTCAACGAGCACGTCAACCCGACGGCCACGACGAGCGAACCGGCCGCGGAGACCGCCGGCACCGTCTGACGGACGGCGGACGCCCCGTCAGACCGGCTGGGGCGCCGGGTGGGCCAGGGCATCGGTGAGCAGCAGCAGCCGCTCGTCGGTGCCCTCTTCGGTGAGCCTGGCTCCCCCGGTGAGCGTCACCAGCCCGTGCCAGGCGCTCCACACCACCTCGGCCAGCACCCTGGGGTCGCGGCCCTCGGCGACGGGCTCGACCACTTCCTGGATCTCCGCCAGCACGTCGAGCAGGGGCTGCGGTTCGCGTTCGTCGCCGCGTTCCTCGCCCGTGTCCAGGACCAGCATCGCCTGGTAGAGCGCGGGCCACCGGGCGGCGAACGCGGTGTAGGCGCGGGCCACCGCGTGCAGCGCCTCGCGGGGCCCGTCGGACTCGGGGCGGGCGGCGCGCAGCACGGAGGCCAGCTCGACCAGGCCCTCGGTCGCCACGGCGTGGACGATCGCGTCCTTGTTCTTGAAGTGCTGGTAGAGCACGGGCTGGCTGTACTCGATGCGGTCCGCGAGGCGCCGCGTCGTCACGTTGTCCCAGCCCTCCTCCTCGGCCATCTCGCGCGCGGTGGCGAGGATGAGCTGATGGCGGTTGGCCTGCTCACGGAGGCGGCGCTCTCTGGCGGTCATGGTCCCGATACTAACATTTCAGCGAAACTCTAGCTAGCACTGATAGGGTTTCTGCTCCCGAAAGAAGTGAGGTGCGGCCTCCTTCCGTGCAGCCGGGTTCGAGTGACTTTCGAGGTGTGGTCGCCACCATCGGCGGCAAGACCGCCACAGAAGGGCCACCTCATGCCGACCCGAACCCCCTCGGAGGCACTGCTCGATCTGGCCGCGGACGTGATCGGCCTCGACGCGCGCACCCTGGCGGCCCGAGCCGCCGGCTCCCCCTTCATCACCCTGGGCGGCACCTTCGACCGGGCGGCGCGGCTACGGCTGCGGGCCGGCGAGGACCTGGGCCTCGGCGTCGAGCTGGACCAGCTGATGGGGCCCGCGCCCCTCGCGGACGTTCTCGACCGCGCCGTCCCGGCCGCTCCCCCGCCGCTCCCGCAGCCGCCGTCCGCCCGGCGCCCCCTGCTCCCGGGCCAGCGGGCGGCCCTCGGTGACACCTGCGCGTACCGGGTGCTCAGCGCCGAACTGACCGGGCCGCTCGACGTCACCGCGCTGCGCACGGTGCTCGACGCGCTCTGCGCCCGGCACGAGGGGCTGCGCACGGTGTTCGCGCCGCACGGGGGCGGGATGGTCCGGCGCGTACTGGACCGGCATCCGGGGCCGCTGGCCGAACTCCCCCGCACGGCCCCCGGACCCGACCCGGTCGCCGCCGCGCACTCCCGGCTGGCGGCGGATCCGCGGCGGTTCGCCGGGCAGCCGGGCCGGCCGCCGGCTGCGTTCACCCTGGCCGCGCTGGGGCCCGGCCGGCATCTGCTGTCGTTCGTGCACCACGAGGCCGTGGCCGACGGATTCTCCGCCGCGCTGGTCTGGCGCGAACTCCTCGCCGGTTACGAACGCGTGGTGCGCGGGCTCGCGCCGGGATACGCGGCGGCTCCGGGCCCGGACGCGGTGGAGGCGGCCCACCCCGGGGCGGGGTGCGCCCCCGGGACCGCGCCCCGGTTCCGCACCGAGCGCCTGGCCTTCGCCCTCGACGACTCATTACGGGACGCGGTCGACGCGACCGCCCGGCGCGCCGGGGTGCCGCACAGCTGCGTGCTGCTCGCCGCCTGGGCTCTGGTCCTGGGGCGGGACTCCGGCGCCGACGCGGTGCCGGTCGGCGTCGAGCTGCCCCGGCATCCGGGCGCGGCGCCGGTGGGGGCCGTCGCGGCGTGCGGGGCCCGGGTGCCCGTCGCCTGCGAACTGGAGGGCACCACGGACTACTTCCTGCGGGGCGTGGCCTGCGCCTTCGGCGAGGCGCTGGCCGGGGCGCGGGAGCGAGGAACCGCACATGCCCTCGCTACCGCGCCGACGGCCCCGGTACTCTTCGCGGCCCGCGACGAATGGCTCCCGGCCCGGACCGCGTACGGCGGCCTGACCGCGCGCTTCCACCACGCCCACCTGGGCTCCGGCCCCGCGCAGGCGGCACTGACCGTGCTGCGGTGGCGGGACGACCCGTTGCTCTGCCTGGACTTCGCGCCCGCCGTGATCGAACGGGCCGCCGCCGTACACCTGGTGGCCGAGGTCCGCCATGTCCTGCGGGCCCTCGTGCGCGCCCGCGCGTGGGCGCCCGTGGACGACCTGCTGGCGCGCTCCGGCGGACCCGGCACCGCCCCGTTCCCGGCGGCCGGGACGGTGCCGCTCCCCCTGTGCTGAGTGGGGCCCGGTGCGCGCGGCGGGGGACACAGCACGCACACCGGGGTCTGGGAGGGCCGTCAGCCGGCGAACTCCGCCAGCCGCTTCACGGTCTCGGCCGGCAGCGGCATGGACGCGATCTCGTCGGCGACCTTGCGGGCGCCCACCTTGGCGCTCTCGGACGCGAGCAGGGCGCGCGCCGCCTCGGTGACCGCGTCGGCGGTCAGGTCCGGGGCGAAGACGACCTCGCCGGCGCCCGCGTCGCGCACCGCGCGGCCGTTGGCCGGGCCGTCCGCGCCCTGGGGCAGCACCAGCTGAGGGAGCCCGGCGGCGAGGGTGGCGAGCGTGGTGCCGGCGCCGCCGTGCTGGACGACGAGCGACGCGCTCTCCAGCGCCTTGGCCTGGGCGACCCACGGCACGGCGACCACCCGGTCGGGCAGCTCGCCGAGCTCCTCGACGGGGACCACGGGGCCGGCGGCGACGAGCAGCGGCACGTTCAGCGGGAGCAGGCCCTGGACGACCGTGCGCAGCACGTCCGCCGAGCCGAGCGCGGTGCCGAGGGTGACGTAGACGAACGGCTCCGAGCCGCTGCGGAACGGCTCGGGCAGCTCGCCCGGCTCCGCGTAGGCGACCGAGCGCTGCTCGATGCGGGGCAGCGGCGCGGCCAGGAAGTACGGGTCCTGGATGGACGGCGGGCAGATGTCGATGTACGTGCGGGCCAGGGCCAGCAGCTGGCCGCCCGGCACGTCGACACCGAGGTCGGCGGCGGTGGCGAGCAGCTTCTCCTGGACGGCCAGGTCCTCGGGGCCCTGGGCCATCAGCCCGACGCCGTGCGCGACGGCGGGGATGCCCGCGAGGCTCGCGGCGAAGGAGGCGCCGGGGTTCAGCGCCTCGTAGACGACGAGGTCGGGGCGGAGCCGCTCCAGCTCGGGTGCCAGGTCGGCGGCGACCCAGCGGGGCAGCACGGAGCCGAACACCTCGATGTGCAGGGCCGCCAGGACCTCCGGCGGAACATCCTGCGCGCCGAGGTCGCCGCCCTGGTGGCCCATGGCGCGTACGGCTTCCATGAACGCCTCGGGGACCGGGCGCCCGGCCTTGACCGGGTCGAGGCCGGCCCGCACCAGGGCGGGATGCAGCTGCTCACCCGTGGCGAAGGAGACCTCGTGGCCCGCCGCCTTGGCGGCCGTCGCCAGGGGGATGAGGGGATAGACGTGGCCGAAGTTTCCGGCGCCGGCAAAGAGGATTCTCATACCGCCTCAGCGTAAGGACGCCGACCCACCTTGTCTAGTGGCGCTAGAAAATTTATCACTGACAACTTCACCTACTGACAAGGCAGTTGTTCGAGTCGGACTCAAGGACTCCTGTGGGGCCTCTCCAGCGGAAGCCCATCGCCACGGCCCATCGTCGAGCTGCGGCCGCCTGCCCTGGCTCGCGGGAAACGGCAGAGCGCTCGCGGCAAACAGCATGGCGCTCGCGGGAAACGGCCCAGCGAAGGAGTTCTCCGATGACCATCACCCAGGCCGCGCCCCCCGGCGTCGCCACCAGCGCGGCGGGGCGGTTCACGCTCTCCGCGCAGGCCCTCGACAGCGCGGTGACACCGAACGCGGTGTTCCGCGACTGGTTCGACGCCCAGCGCCGTACCAACCGCTACGACGTACGCCGCATCCCGTTCTCCGAGCTCGTCGGCTGGCACTTCGAGGAGTCCACCGGGAACCTCGTGCACGACAGCGGGCAGTTCTTCTCCGTGGAGGGGCTGAGTCTGCGCACCGAGTGGGACGGGCACGAGCACTCCTGGTCCCAGCCGATCATCAACCAGCCCGAGGTCGGCATCCTGGGCATCGTCGTCAAGGAGTTCGACGGCGTCCTGCACTGCCTGATGCAGGCCAAGATGGAGCCCGGCAACGTCGACACGGTCCAGCTCTCCCCCACCGTGCAGGCCACCCGCAGCAACTACACGGGCGTGCACAAGGGCGCCGCCGTCCGCTACATCGAGTACTTCACCCCGCCGCGCGCCCGCTCCCGGGTCCTCTACGACTCCCTCCAGTCGGAGCAGGGCTCCTGGTTCCTGCGCAAGCGCAACCGGAACATGCTGGTCGAGGCCGTCGGGGACGTACCGCCGCACGAGGACTTCGTCTGGCTGACGCTCGGCCAGATCAACCAGCTCCTGTACGAGTCCAACGTCATCAACATGGACGCGCGCACCGTCCTGTCGATGATCCCGGCGCTCACCGGCAGCGGCCCCTCGCTGCACTCCACCGAGCACGTGCTGAGCCGGCTCACCGAGATCAAGGCCCGCCGGCAGCTCGTCCAGCGCACCATCCCGCTGAACCGGGTCCAGCGCTGGCGGCGCACCGACCACGAGATCGTCCACGACACCGGGCACCACTTCACGGTCATCGCCGCCTCCGTGGCCGCCGCGAACCGCGAGGTCAAGAGCTGGACGCAGCCGCTGCTCGCCCCCGCCGAACAGGGGCTCTCCGCGTTCCTGATCCGCCGGATCGGAGGCGTACCGCATCTGCTGGCGCACGCCAGGTCCGAGGCCGGCGTGCTCGACGTGGCCGAGCTGGGCCCCACCGTGCAGTGCCAGCCGGGCCGGGCGCTGACCCTGCCGCGCCACCAGCAGCCGCGCTATCTGGACGTCGTCCTGGGCGCCGATCCGGGCCGGCTGCTGTACGACACGGTGCAGTCCGAGGAGGGCGGCCGGTTCCACCACGCGGGCAACCGCTATGTGCTGATGGAGGTCGGGGAGGAGTTCCCGCTCGACGTGCCCGAGGACTTCACCTGGGTGACCGCGAGCCAGCTCTCCGGCCTGGTCCGGCACAGCAACTATCTGAACGTCGAGGCCCGCACGCTGCTCACCGGCCTGCGCGCGGCCTGGTCCCTGGGCGGGGTGTACGTATGACGGGCGCACGGGTACTGCGGCTCGGGGTGCTGGGCTGCGCGGACATCGCGCTGCGGCGGACGCTGCCCTCGCTGGAGCGGCAGCCGCTGGTCGAGGTGACGGCCGTGGCCAGCCGCCGTATCGAGCGGGCCCGGGAGTTCACCGAGCGGTTCGGCGGCGCGGCCGTCGAGGGGTATGAACGGCTCCTGGAGCGGGATGACGTGGACGCCGTCTACATCCCGCTGCCGCCCGAGCTGCACACGGAGTGGACGCTGCGGGCGCTGGCGGCCGGCAAGCACGTGTGGTGCGAGAAGCCGTTCGCGACGGACCTCGCGGAGGCCGAGAAGGCGGTGGCGGCGGCGCGCGAGCGCGGGCTGCTGCTGATGGAGAACTTCATGTTCCTCCACCACTCCCAGCACGCCCGGGTCCGCGAGCTGGTCGCGGACGGCCTCATCGGCGAGGTCCAGCTCTTCGCCTCGGAGTTCGGCATCCCGCTCCAGCCGGCGGCGGACGGCTCGGGCGGCCTTCGGCGGGCCAGCACCCTGCCGGAGGTCGCCGCCTATCCGCTGCGCGCGGCGCAGCTGTTCCTCGGCCCGGGGCTGCGGGTGGCCGGTGCGCAGGTGCGCCCGGCGAGCGCGCACGGGCCCGGTCCGGCCGGCAGCGCGCTGCTCGCATCGCCCGACGGGATCGCGGCGCAGCTCTCGTACGGGGTGGAGCACGCCTACCGCAGCGGCTACGAACTGTGGGGCAGCCGGGGACGGGTGCGACTGGAGCGGGCGTTCAGCACGCCCGACGAGTACACCCCCGTACTCAAGGTGGAACGCGACGGGCGGGCCGAGGAGATCGCGCTCGCCCCCGACCGGCACTTCACCAACACCGCCGGACTCTTCGCCCGCACGGTACTCCAGGACCAGGACTTCGCCCCGCACGCGGACGCGGTCCTGGCGCACGCGCGCCTGGTCGAGGAGGTCCAACGGGCGGCCGGCTGACGACCGTTGCACGCGGGGCGGCCTCGATTATTACGGCGTAATAATCGAGGCCGCCCCGCGTCGTGCCGCGTCCGACGCGCCGTCAGGCGCCCGCGCCCTGCATGGCGTAGAAGTCGACGCCGAGCTGGTGGAACATCCCGCCCATGTCCAGCTGGTCCCAGTGCTCGGCCAGCAGGCCGTTCTCCACGCGCCAGATGTCGATCGACTGGAACGTCAGCGTGCGGCCGGTGGCCTCCACGCCGAAGAAGGCGCCCTGGTGGGTGCCCGAGTACTCGAAGCGCCCGGAGACACGGTCGCCGTCCGAGATCACGTCGTGCACGGCGATCCTGATGTCCGGGAACGCGGCGAATATCTGCTTCCAGAACTCGGTGTTGGCCTCGATGCCGTCCTCGACCACGGGGTTGTGGTCGATGTGGCCGGCCGCGGTGTGCTCGCTCATCCGGCTGATGTCGTGATCGTTGATCATGTCGACGAAGGACTGGATGAGTGCGCGGTGGTCTGCCATGGGTGTGCCTTCCTCGTGCTCGCCTCAGGGAACGCTCCGAGGATCTGCACCGGCGGTCGAGCGGCCCTGGAGGCGTCCTGTGGCGCGGCCGATCCCCGATCTGTTCTCAAGTGCCCGCTCCTAGCGTCGACGGCATGAAGGCTCTCGTACTCTCCGGCGGGGCCGGAACCCGCCTGCGCCCCCTCACCCACACATCCGCCAAGCAGTTGGTGCCCGTGGCCAACAAGCCGGTGCTCTTCTACGGTCTCGAAGCGATCGCGGACGCCGGTATCAAGCAGGTCGGCATCATCGTCGGGAGCACCGCCGACGAGATCAGGGAGGCCGTCGGCGACGGCTCCGCGTTCGGCATCGAGGTGACCTACATCCCGCAGGAGGCGCCGCTGGGCCTGGCCCACGCCGTGCTGATCGCGCAGGACTTCCTCGGCGACGACGACTTCGTCATGTACCTCGGCGACAACTTCATCGTCGGCGGCATCACGGACCTCGTCGACGGCTTCCGCGCCGACCGGCCCGACGCGCAGATCCTGCTCACCCAGGTCTCCGACCCCAAGGCGTTCGGCGTCGCCGAGCTGGGCCCCGACGGCCGGGTCACCGGCCTGGAAGAGAAGCCGCAGCACCCCAAGAGCGACCTCGCCCTGGTCGGCGTCTACCTCTTCACGCCCGCCGTCCACGAGGCCGTCCGCTCCATCGAGCCGTCCTGGCGCGGCGAGCTGGAGATCACCCACGCGCTCCAGTGGCTCATCGACAACGGCCGCGACGTGCGCTCCACCACGATCTCCGGCTACTGGAAGGACACCGGCAACGTCACCGACATGCTGGAGGTCAACCGGTCCGTCCTGGAGACCTCGGAGCAGCGCATCGAGGGCAGCGTCGACGCGGACAGCGAGATCATCGGCCGCGTCCAGATCGAGGAGGGGGCGTCCGTCGTCGGCTCCCGCATCGTGGGCCCGGCGGTCATCGGTGCCGGCACCGTCGTCACCTCCTCGTACGTCGGACCGTTCACGTCCGTCTCGCGCAACTGTGTGATCAGCGACAGCGAGATCGAGTTCTCCATCGTGCTGGACGACTCCTCGCTCAACGGGGTCCGGCGCGTGGAGGCGTCGATCATCGGGCGGAACGTCGTGGTGACGCCCGCCCCGCGGATGCCCGCGGCCCACCGTTTCGTCCTCGGCGACCACAGCAAGGTGCAGATCTCCTCATGACCGACACACGCATCCTCGTCACCGGCGGCGCCGGCTTCATCGGCTCGCACTACGTCCGTACGCTGCTGGGCCCGGAGGGCCCCGGCGACGTCACCGTGACCGTCCTCGACAAGCTCACCTACGCGGGCAACCCCGCCAACCTGGACGAGATCCGCAGCAACCCCCGCTTCTCCTTCGTCCCGGGCGACATCTGCGACCGCGAACTGGTCGCGCGGGTGGTGGCCGGGCACGACCAGATCGTGCACTTCGCCGCCGAGTCGCACGTCGACCGCTCCATCCAGGGCGCCGCGGAGTTCATCACGACCAACGTCCTGGGCACCCAGACGCTCCTGGACGCGGCGCTGCGCCGGCCGGGCGGCCCGGCCCGGTTCCTGCACGTGTCGACCGACGAGGTCTACGGATCGATCGACGAGGGCTCCTGGCCGGAGACGGACCCGCTGCGCCCCAACTCCCCGTACGCGGCCTCGAAGGCATCCTCCGACCTGGTCGCCCTGTCGTACCACCGCACCCACGGGCTCGACGTCCGGGTGACCCGCTGCTCCAACAATTACGGCCACCACCATTTCCCCGAGAAGGTCATCCCGCTGTTCGTCACCAACCTCCTGGACGGGCACAAGGTGCCGCTGTACGGCGAGGGGCTGAACGTGCGGGACTGGCTGCACATCGACGACCACGTCCAGGGCCTGGAGCTGGTGCGAACCGGTGGCCGTCCGGGCGAGGTCTACAACATCGGTGGTGGCACGGAGCTGAGCAACAAGGAGCTGACCGAACTGCTGCTGGAGCTGTCGGGCTCCACCTGGCAGAGCGTCGAGCACGTGGCCGACCGGCTCGGGCACGACCTGCGCTACTCGGTCGACTGCACCAAGATCCGCGAGGAGCTGGGCTACCGGCCGCGCAAGGACTTCACGCAGGGGCTGCGGGAGACCTTCGACTGGTACCGGGACAACCGCGCCTGGTGGGAGCCGCTGAAGAACAAGGCCTCCTTGTGACCCGCTGGCTGGTCACGGGTGCGCGGGGTCTGCTCGGCCGGGAGCTGCTGCCGGCTCTCGACCGGGCGGGCCGGCCGTACGTCGCCCTGGGCCACGAGGACCTGGATGTGACGGACCCCCGGGCCGTGCGCGCGGCGATGACCGCGCACCGGCCGGGGATCGTGGTCAACGCCGCCGCCTACACGGACGTGGACGCGGCGGAGGCCGAGCCGGCCCGCGCCCTGCGGGTCAACGGCACGGGCCCGCGCCGGCTGGCCGGGGTGTGCGGGGAGTTCGGCGCGCTGCTGCTGCACGTCTCGACGGACTACGTGTTCTCCGGCGAGGCCCGCACGCCGTACGCCGAGGACGCCCGCCCGGACCCACTCGGCGCGTACGGCCGCTCCAAGCTGGAGGGCGAGCGCGCGGTCCTGCAACTCCTCCCGTGGACCGGTTACGTGGCGCGCACCGCCTGGCTGTACGGGGACGGCGGCCGGGGCTTCGTCTCCACGCTGATCCGCCTGGAGCGCGAGCGGGAGATCGTCGAGGTCGCGGACGGCCAGTGCGGCCAGCCCACCTGGAGCGCGGACGCGGCCGGCCGGCTGGTCGCGCTCGGCCTGGCGGCCCTGGGCGGCACGGCGGCCCCGGGTGTCTACCACGCGACGAACGCCGGCCACTGCACCCGCGTGGAGCTGGCCCGGGAGGTCTTCCGCCTCCTGGGCGCGGACCCGTCCCGTATCCGCCCGGTCCCGGCCGCGTCGTTCGCGGCGCCCGCGCCCCGGCCGCGGTACTCCGCGCTGGGTCACGCGCGGTGGGAGGCGGCGGGGCTGGGGGCGATGCGGGACTGGCGCGCGGGGCTGTCCGCGGCATGGCCGGCGCTGCGGGCGGGGGTCGCGGTCGCCGGCGCGGGGTGAGCGTGTCTCCGGATCCAGCGGGGCGGCCGGTTTCAGGACGGGCGTTCGGTGCCGAGGGTGATGCGGCCGTCCGTCCAGGCGGGCAGGGACCGGGCGAGTCTGTTCAGCGACGGGCCCCGTACGTGGTGCAGATGGACCGCGAGCCTCGTGCCGAACAGCGCCTCGAAATGGGCTCCGAGGCCCTGTCCGGTGCCGGTGAACATGGCGTCGGCCGGGATGTCGGGCCGTGGGGGTTCATTGATCCGGTACACGCACAGCGCCCGTCGGTCCCGGATCGGTCCGGGGAGAACGGCGACCGCCCGGACCGCCGGCCAGCCCAGCTTGATCACGGGGTCGTGCCCGAACGCCTGGTGGTACGCGATTCCTTCGGGATGGAAGCGGACGGCCGGATCGTCGGGGCGGGCCGGTGTGGGCCCGCCCGTGTACGCGCGGATCGTGGTCAGCAGCGTACTTCCGGGCCGGTAGAAGAGGGACTGCCGGTGGAGCTGTCGGTCGTGCGAGGACTCCTGACCCATCTCGCGACTCCTTCACAGCCTCGTTCGGGCCGGTGGTCGCATCAGCCTCGCACGAGCCCGTTCCGCACACCACGCCCTTTGATTAAGGTGCGCCCATGGCCACCGCGCGCGCCCACGAACCCGCCCTGCTCGATCCCAAGGGCCCGGTGATCACGGCCATCGCCTGCACCGTGGGCGCGATCCTGCTGCTGGGTGCGGGCGGGGCCGCCGTCTACACCGCGGTCCGTACGGTCTCCGAGATCGGGGAGACCGGCAGCGGGTGGACGTGGGCGGGCGCCGCCCTCTTCCTGGTCGCCGTGTTCGTCGCCTGCGTCGGGTGGTCGACCTTCGTCTCCGCCCGCATGGAACGCCGGCTCACCCTCCAGCTCGCCGCCACCGGTGTCGATGCGAGCGCCCTGGTCCTGTCGGCCGCCTCCGCCCCGCCGTCCAACGACGACCACGAGCAGGTCCGGCTGCGGATACGGGTCGACGGGCAGGGATTCGAACCGTTCGAGCATGCGTGCGACCTGCTGGCGTACCAGTTCGGGGACGCTGGGGAGGGGACGGTGCTGCCGGCCCGGGTCGACCCGGAGACGCGCGTGTTCACGCTCGCCCCCGTGGTGTCTGCACAGCCCTGAAGTCACCGCCCGTTCTGATGGGGGTATGACCCTTGAACGGCCGATGTACCGCGTCAAACGGCGGCTCCTTGGCAAACCGCTCACCACCGCGCGCGTCGGTGAGGAGAAGCTGAGCAACCGGACGGCGCTCGGTGTGCTCGCGTCCGACTGCATCAGCTCGTCGGCCTACGGCTCCGAGGAGATGCTCCGGGTCCTCGTACCCGTCGTCGGAGCGGCCGCCTTCACGCTGGTCATGCCGGTGACCGGTGCGATCCTCCTGGTGCTGCTGCTTCTGACGGTCTGCTACAGCGATGTCGTCAGCATCTACACCCGGGCCGGCGGCTCCTATGTGGTGGCCCGGGAGAACTTCGGGCCGAACGTCGCCCAGGTCGCCGCCGTGGCCCTGCTGGTCGACTACATCGTCACGGTCGCCGTCCAGGTGTCGGCCGGCACGAACGCGCTGATCTCGCTCGCCCATCTGGCCGGCAACGGCTGGACGGGGCTCGACCATCTCCAGCTGCCGGTCTCCGTGCTGGTGATCGTGGTGCTCGCGTACGGGAATCTGCGCGGCATCCGCGAGGCGGGCCGGACGTTCGCGCTGCCCGCGTACCTCTTCATCGCCGCCATGGGTTTGGTCTTCCTCGTGGCGGCGGTCCGCGCGCTCCTGGGCGAACTGCCGCACGCCGACCTGAACGCCCCCGGTGTCGTGCCCGTGGGAACTCCCGGCGACGGCTGGCTCCAGGGTGCTTCGCTGTTCATCGTGGCGCGCGCCTTCGCCAACGGCGGCTCGTCCCTCACCGGCCTCGAAGCGATCTCGAACGGCATCTCGGCCTTCCGTGAACCCCAGGGCCGCAACGCCCGGCGCACCCTGATCGCCATGAGCTGCGTGCTCGCCGTCCTGGTCCTGGGCGTCTCCACGCTCGCGCACTTCACCCACGCCGTCCCGTACACCGACGGGACCCCCACCGTCATCGCGCAGGAGGCACGGCTCGCGTTCGGGAACGGAACGGTGGGGACGCTCGGGCTGGTCCTCGTCCAGCTGGCGACCGCGCTGGTCCTCTACACCGGCGCCAACACCCCTTTCACCGGCTTCCCGTTCCTGGCGAGTTTCGTCGCGCAGGACCGGTTCCTGCCGCGGGTCCTCACCCGGCGTGGACACCGGCTGGCCTTCTCCAACGGCATCGTCACCCTCTCCGCTCTCTCGCTGGCCCTGCTGCTCGTCACGGGCGCCAACGTGGACAAGCTCGTGGCGCTCTACGCGATCGGCGTGTTCACCGCCTTCACCATGGCCGGGGCCGGCCTCACCGCGTACCACATGCGCAGGAGCGAGCCTCTGCGCCGGGCGAAGATCACGGTCAACGCGCTCGCGGCGGCCGTCTCCGGCGCCGTCGTCCTGATCTTCGCCGTCACGAAGTTCACCGAGGGCGCCTGGCTGGTCGTCGTGGTCTTCCCGCTCGGCGTCTGGATGCTGATCCGCATCAACCGCGAGTACCGGCGCGAGGCGGCGGCCCTGGAACGGCTGCCCCCGGGCGCGGACCGGCCGCGTACGCGGCGCCATCAGGTGTTCGTCCTCGTCGAGACGCTGGACCTGGCCACGCTGAAGGCCCTGCGGTACGCGCACGAGCTGCGGCCCGACACCGTCCGGGCCGTGCACTTCGCCATCGACGAGGCGCACGCGCGCCGGCTGTCCGCCCTCTGGGCGTCGACGTCCGCGACCTCGGTCGACCTGGAAGTGGTGGCCTGCCCCGACCGCCGGCTGCGGCACGCGATGCGGGAACTGGCCGTCCGCACCACGCAGGACGGGGAGACGTCCCTGACGGTGCTCGTGCCACGGCGGCTGTACGCCAACGCCCTCGGCAAGCTCCTGCACCGGGGCACCGGCGAGAAGATGTCGAGGACGCTGGAGCAGCTGCCGCACGTCGCGGTGACGATCCTGCCGTTCAACGCGTCGCACGCCATGCGGGCCCTGGAGGCGCATCACCTGCCCGAGGTCGACTGACGCTCACGGCGCCCGGAACGACACCTCCGGGTTGGCGGCCGTCGGCCCGGCGAGCAGCGGCTGCGGTACGCCCTTGAGGTGGAGGCCGAAGAAGGCGGCGACGTAGTCGCGGGTGATCCGGCTGGAACGGTCGGCGGCCAGCGGTGCCGAGGGGTCCTTGATCCCCAGTTCCTCGCCGAGGACCGGCATGTCGGTGAAGGTGAAGTGGCCCGCCCCGGCGACGGTGAGCCACCGCTTCCAGCCGTCCAGGTGCGGCCAGTCCCGGTCCCAGGTGGTGTCGGTGGTGCTGCCGGGGGCGTGCTGGGCGTCGGTGCCGAGCACCATGAACGGCCGGCCGTTCAGCCCCGCGCCGGGGACCGGCTCGTAGAAGGCGCCGTCCATGTTCACGCCCGCGCGCACCCGTCCATCGGCGGCCATGGTGGCCGCGGCGGAGTCGCCGCCGATGGAGTGCCCGGCCATGCCGACGCGCCGCCGGTCGATCATCGGGGCGTACCGCCAGGCGGGGTGAGCGCCCGTCAGCCGGTCCAGCAGGAACGAGACGTCCTTCGCCCGGCCCCGGGCGACCTCCGCCATGCCCGCGTCTCCGGTCCGGTCCACGAAGTCGCAGGCGGCGCAGGGCAGGACGCGCCCGCCCGGGAAGACGGTCGCGGTGGACTCGTAGGCGTGGTCCACCGCCGCGACGACGTAACCGCGTGAGGCCAGGTCAGCCGCGAGGGAGGTGAGCGTGAACCGGCTCTGCCCGAAGCCCGGCGACAGCACGATCAGCGGGAACCGGCCGCGCGCGGGCGCCGCGCCCAGCCGCGCGTGCGTCTCGGTGGCGCCGACCACCCCGGGCTCGACCAGGCCGCCGAGCCCCCGGGACGCCAGCAGCAGTTCCGCTTCCTTCTCGCTCATGTACGGGGCGGGCACCCCGCTCCCGGCCCGTGCCGGGTAGAACACGGACGCCAGCAGCTCGCGTCCGCCGGCCTCCGGTTCGTACGGGTCGGCGCGGCCGGTGTCCCGCAGGTGCAGGGTGCTCTCGCCGACGCCGTACGGCCCGGTCGGCGCGGGCAGCCGAAGCTGCCGGGCGGCGGCGGTGAGTGCGGGGCCGTCCCCGGCGGGCGACGGGGTGGCGGCGACGGCCGGGGCGACGGCGGTGGCCCCCAGGGCGAGGACGAGGAGCGAGGCGGCCAGGCCGCGGTGACGAGTTCTCATGATCGGAACGCTAGGCGCGGACCGGGTACCTCAACGTCCGCCCACGGGTGGCGATTTGGTACCTCCGCAGTCGCATGTGCGTGGCTGCGCGTCGTACCACGGGCCTACAGACGGTCCGCGTAGTACGCGTGCAGCGCGGCCTCGCTGCCGGAACCCAGGGCGGTCATGATCCGCTGGTAGCGCGCGGAGCGGAGGTCGCCGGCGACGAGGACGCGCGGATGCTGGTCGGCGGGCGCGCAGTACCCGTCGGCGCCCCGGACCAGATCGCCGGCCGGGGCGGCGGGCGCACTCCCGAGGCTGAGGTGGACGGCGTCCGCCACGAGCTTCTGCCGCACACCGTCCGGCCCCACCGCCTCCGCCGACCCGCTGTCCGCGAGCGTCAGGTGGTCGACGGGGACGAGCGTGACCCGGGGGTCCTCGCGGATCTCCTCGGTCTTGTAGGCGTCGGCCGCCGGATACGTGACAGCCGCTTCCGGATCGGCAGCATGACCAAGCCCTTCGTGGCCACGGTGGTGCTCCAGCTGGTCGGTGAGCACCGCGTCGCCCTCGACGCGCCGGTGGGGCGCTACCTGCCGGACGTCGTCCGCGACCATCCGGGCACGTGGCGGGGCGTCACCGTACGCCGGCTGCTCCAGCACACCAGCGGGCTGCCGGACTATCTCGACTTCCTCAGCCCGCAGGACGTTCTGACGGACCCGCTCGCCCACCACGAGACGCGTGACCTGGTGGACCTGGCGCTCGACCGGCCCCGTACGTTCAGACCCGGCCACGGCTGGGACTACTCCAACACGAACTACCTGCTGGCCGGCATGGTCATCGAGAAGGTGACCGGGCACCCCTACGGCGAGGAGGTCCGCCGCCGCGTCATCCGGCCGCTCGGGCTTGAGGCGACCACTGTGCCCGGCAACGACCCGGTGATCCCCGGCCCGCATCCGCGCGGATACGTACGGCCGGGCAAGGACGCGCCGCTCATGGACGCCACCGCGATCAACCCGTCGGTCGCGGGCGCGTCCGGCGAGATGGTCTCCAGCGCCGCCGACCTCAACCGGTTCCTGGCCGCCCTCGTGGACGGCCGGCTGCTCGAACCGGCGCAGCTCAGGGAGATGATGCGGACCAGGCCGGCCGGTGACGACCGGGCGTACGGCCTCGGCCTGGAGCGCCGGACGCTCCCGTGCGGCGGGCACTACTGGGGCCACGGCGGCGACATCTTCGGCTTCCAGACCGCCGGCGGCGCCACCCTCGACGGCAGGCAGACCTCGGTCATGGTGAACCTCGACCCGGGCGGTACGGACGCCCAGGACGACGACATCCAGGCGGCCGTGGAGGCCGGGCTGTGCGAGGGCCGGTAGCGCCGGGGTCGCCGATCCGGCGCCACGCACGGCGCGCGGGCACCGCGTAGCCTGCTCCGCATGCCCGAAATCACCGCACCCGCGCCACGCGACGACCAGCCCGAGGACTCCCGGCGGGAGCGGCTGCGGCGGACGTTCGACGAGGACGCGGAGCTGTACGACCGGGCCCGGCCGGGGTATCCGGCGGCGCTCTACGACGACCTCGCGGAACTCGCCGGGGCCCGCGCCGGCAGCCGCGTACTGGAGGTGGGGTGCGGGACCGGGCAGGCGACGGTCCCGCTGGCCGGGCGGGGCTGCCGGATCACGGCCGTCGAGGCGGGGCCGAGCATGGCCGCGGTCGCCCGGCGCAACCTGGCCGGGGCGCGGGGCGTGGAGGTGGTGACGGCCGAGTTCGAGAGCTGGCCGCTGCCCCCGGAGCCGTACGACACCGTGCTCGCGGTGACCTCGTTCCACTGGATCGACCCGGCGGTGCGTGTGCCCAGGGCCGCCGACGCGCTGCGGCCCGGCGGGGCGCTCGCCGTGGTGCGTACGCAGCATGTGGCGGGCGGCACCGAGGAGTTCTTCGTGGACGTCCAGCGTTGCTACGAGCGGTTCGACCCGGACACGAAGCCCGGGACGCGGCCCCCGGTGGCCGGCGAGGTCGGCAACGTGGACCACGCGGAGGAGGTGGCCCGCAGCGGCCGCTTCGGGCCCACGGTCTTCCGCCGCTACGAGCACGACGTCACGTACACCGCGGCGGAGTACCTGGACGTGCTGCGGACGTACTCGGGCCACCGCGCGCTCCCGGACGCCGCCCGGCGCGGGCTGCTGTCGTCCATCGCGGAGCTGATCGACGGGCGGTACGGGGGCCGGGTGACGAAGCGCTACCTCATCGAGCTGGGGGTCTCCCGCAGGCGGTAGCCCTTACCCGCTTACCCGCTTACCCGCTTACCCGCTCAAGCCCGCGATCCCCCAGCCCCGGCGGGCGGCCTCGGCCAGGACCTCGCCCCAGTCGGCCAGGAGGCGTACGAAGGCGTCGGCGTCGGGGATCCATCCCTCGGGCAGGGCGGCGTACGCGTCGAACGGTGCTCGTACCTCATCGAGCCGGGGCCGTACGCGCTCCCAGGTCGCGAGCAGTTCCCGTACGCGCTCCGGCGCACACGCCACCAGCACGCTGTCGTGGGAGAAGAAGGCGTGGTCCTCGCTCTCCTCGTCGTCGTCGAAGTCCGGGCCGTCCCAGGTCAGCCCGCCGAGCAGCGCGTCCACCTCCGCCCGCACGGCCGGGTCGACGTGTTCGCGCGTCTTCTCCCAGCCCTCCCCCGCCCAGAAATGTGGCTTGAACGAGCCGAGGGTGCCCGGGAACCCGTACACCCCGAAGCGCGCGCTGTGCGGCCCGCGCGGCCACTCCCAGCCGCCGTCGGTCCCGGGTGCGTCGTGGTCCCACAGCCCGGTCCCGTCGTCGTACCAGGCCTCCCGCAGGCGTGGCAGCCGTTCCCGGGGCGGGACCTCGGCCAGCCACGACCAGTCGGCGATCAGTGTGGTGATGTCCAGGCCCATGGGGTGAGCCTATCGATCATGCGTACGAGGCCTCGATGCGCCGCCGTCGGAGGAACTACGGAACGAGGACGAGGCGTTCGTCGCTGCGGTGGTCGTTCCACGCCTGCGCGATCCCGGCCGGTTCCACGGCCCGCGCGCGGACGTCGAGGGCGCCTTCGGTCACCGCCGCGGCCAGTTCCGGGAGTTCGGCGAGGAAGTCGCGGGGGGAGAGCGAGCCGATGCCGCTGCCGACGATCTCCAGCCGGGCCTTGCGCAGCGCCGCCGAGGGGATCGGTGCGGTCGGGCCCGCCATGGAGCCGATCTGCACCCAGGTGAGCGGGGCGGAGCGGTCGGCGCGCGCGGTGAGAAGGGGAAGCATGGCGCCCGCGGCGGGCTCGCCCCAGACGAAGTCGAGGACGACGTCGGCGTCGGCCGCGGCGTCGATCTTGTCGAAGGTGAGCACGCGGTCCGCGCCGAGGGCGGGCAGCTCGGCGAGCCGGGCGGCGTTCCGGCCGGCGGCGAAGACCTCCGCCGCGCCGAACCGCTTGGCGATCTGGACGGCCATGCGTCCGGCGCTCCCGGTGGCGCCGAGGACGAGGACGCGCTGCCCCTCCCGGAAGGCGATGCGGCGGCGCAGCGCGACCCAGGAGGACATGCCCGGGTTCATCGCCGCGGCGATCCGGACCGGGTCCGCGTTGCCGGGGAGGACGATGCTGCGGCGTACGTCGATCACGGTGCGCTCGGCGAAGGTGCCGAGGTCCGTGTCGTCCAGGATCGCGTAGCGCAGCCGGCCCGAGGGCTCGCGGACGACGGCGTCCACGCCGGGCACGATCGGGAAGACGCCGGTGGCCGAGTAGTGGGTGCCCTCGGCCTTGGAGCGGGTGAGGTGGTGCAGGCCCGCCGCGAGGACGTCCACGACCATCTCGTGCTCGCCCCGGGCCACGGGTTCGGGGTGTTCGCGGTAGACGGGCGGGGCGCCGTGCGCCGTGATGACTGCTGCGTGCATGAGGAACTCCCTGATGGTTTGGTTTGCATTACCAATCAATATCAGAGTTGTTTGTAATACCAACAATGTCAAGTAGGGTGGATTCCATGGCCCCCGACGACTCCACCGACGCCCTGCTGGACGGCCTGGTCCGCAGCGCCTTCCAGATCATGGGCGTGCTCACGCGGATCGGCGCCGAGCACGATCTGTCCCTCACGCAGCTGCGCGTCCTCGGCATCGTGCGGGACCGGCAGCCCCGTATGAGCGATCTGGCGGCCTTCCTCGGCCTGGACAAGTCGACCCTGTCCGGCCTGATCGCCCGCGCCGAGCGCCGGGGCCTGCTGGCCCGGGGCACCAGCCCCGAGGACAAGCGCGCCGTGGTCGTCCTGATCACCGACGAGGGGCGCGAGCTCATCGAACGGCTCTACGCGCAGGGGCGGGAGGAGCTGGCACCGGCCACCGACCGGCTCGACCCGCACCGGCGCCGCGAGCTGGCGCAGCTCCTGGAGCCCATGCTCTCCCCGCCCCTGCCGCTCACCCCCCGGCGCCCCGGCGGCCGGTCAGGCGTCCTGGACGGTTAGCCGGGACAGCGCCACGCCCCCGACGATCAGGGCGAGTGCGGCGACGCGGCCCGCCGACACCGGGTCCTTGTGGACGACGATGCCCAGGGTGATCGCACCGAGGGCGCCGATCCCGGTGAAGACCGCGTACGCCGTGCCGACCGGCAGGTTCCGCATCGCCAGCGACAGCAGATAGACCGCGGCGGCGGCCAGCACGAAGCAGATCAGCGTCGGCAGCGGGCGGGTGAAGCCGGCCGTGGGCTTGATGCTCTGCGACCAGGCGACCTCCACCAGCCCCGCCGCGAGGAGCAGCAGCCAGCTCACAGCGCCCCTCCGGTCTTCCGGGCCGCCGCCAGCGCCGCCTCGCGGGAGGCGTCGTGGGCGGCGCGGCGGGCGGCGAGGGCGGGGTCGACGCGCGCGTTCACCAGCTCGGTGCCGAGGAAGTCCATCGCCTCGTCCGGAACGGCGAAGTGCCCGGCGAAGAAGTCGCGCAGGTAGCGCTCCTGGTGGTCGTACGGGTGGCGCGGCGTGCCCGGCCCGTACGCCCCGCCCCGCGCGTACGCCACGACGAACCGCCGTCCGGCCAGGGACATCCTGGGGAAGGTCACCTGGTCGATCCACGCCTTGAGCGAGGCGGGGATCGAGAAGTTGTACATGGGCGTGGCGATCAGGACGGTGTCGGCGGCGACGAGTTCGGCGAGCAGCGGCTCGACGACCGCCCAGGCGGCGGCCTGTTCCGGGGTGCGGACCGCTTCCCGGTACCGGCCGGTGTCGGTGATCCCGTGCTCCAGGACGTAGTCGCACAGCTCGGTCCACGCCTCGGTTATCTGCGGGACGGGGGTGAGCGCGAGGTCGCGGTGCACGTACGTGCCGCCGGGGTGGGCCGCATGCCAGGCACCGGCGACGGCGTCACCGAGCTCCCGGCTGAAGGAGTGGCGGCGGGCGCTGGCGTCGATGTGGAGCAGAGTCGGGGCGGTGGCAGTCATGACGGGGTCTCCTCGGGCGAATCGTTCGAGCACACGCAGACGTGACGTCGACACAACCGGACACCCTGTCCAGTTACGCGAACGAGTCGACCCTACAACCAACCGGACACGGTGTCCGCTTACTTCCCAAACTGACGTAGGCTGGGCCCGTGGCGGAGATGAGGGAACGCGCGGACGCGGCGCGCAACCGTGCCAAGGTGCTCGCCGCCGCGGCCGAGTTGTTCGAGACCGGGGACCCCCGGACGGTCACGATGGAGGACATCGCCCGCACGGCCGGCGTCGGCCGGGGCACCCTCTACCGCCGCTACCCGGACGTGGCGTCCATCGCGGCGGCCCTGCTCGACGAGCACGAACGGCTCCTCCAGGACGAACTGCTGCGCGGCGCCCCGCCCCTGGGCCCCGGCGCCCCGCCCCACGAACGGCTCACCGCCTTCTTCGCGGCGATGGTCGACCTGCTGGACCGGCACGGCCACCTGGTCCTGGGCGCGGAGTCCGGGGCGAAGCGCCTCGCGGTGGGCGCGTACGGCTTCTGGCGCGCCCACATCCTGACCCTCCTCCGCCAGGCGGGGACTCCGGACCCGGAGGCCCTGGCGGACAGCCTGCTCGCACCGCTGGCCCCGGAGGTGTATCTCCACCAGCGGGAACGGGGGGTGACACCGGACCGGATCAAGGCGGCGCTGGGGCGGCTGGCGGGGGTGGCTGCGGGGTGAGGTGAGGCGGCCGCCGTTTCAAGATCGCCGGAATGGGCGAACACCGCTCCACTCGATGATCGTTTTCCGGGACATGACGACGAACTCCTCCTCCACCAGGCGCCCGACGCGCCGCCTGGCCCGTGCCTGCGCCACCGCCCTCGCCGTGGCCGGCGCGGCACTCCTGCCGGTCTCGTCCGCCAGCGCGGCGACCCTCGAAGCCCACGTCAGCTTTGTGAAGGACGACTCGTACGGCATCAACTTGTACGACGTCCGCTTCAACGGCACCGTCAGCAGCGACGGCCCGCGCAACTACACCGTCAAGGGCGAACTCGACGCCTACTGCCACCACGGCGCCCTCACCGGCCAGTCCGTGACCCTGGGCTACCGGAACTGGGGCGGCAGCTGGCACTACAAGAGCTACTGGTGCACGGACACGCCCGTGAAGATCGACGTCCGCTCCGACCGGCACGAGAACGGCTCCGTCGAGCTCATCGTGGGCGCCACCAGCGGAATCGCCAACACGTACCAGTACGGGGACGTGGAGTTCTACCAGATCGGCTGAGCCCGAAGCACCGCTGTTCCCGCCCGGTCCTGCTCCCCCGTACTCGGGAGCAGGACCGGCACGGTTCTAAGGGCCTTCGATGCCGATGACCGTGCCGAACGGGTCGCGCAGCTGGGCGATCCTGCGGCCGGGTTCGATGGTCAGCGGGCCGCGGTGGTGCTCACAACCGGCGGCGAGCAGCCGCTCGCGGACCTGGTCGAGGTCCTCCACGCCCCAGTACACGACGGGGCTGCCGCCCCGGGGATTGCGCTCGTCGTCCACCGGATGGAACCCGAGCTCGACCCCGCCGACCACCACCCAGGCGTATACGGCCCCGGTGTCACCGATGTCCTTCTCCACGGGCACGCCGAGAAGCTCGCCCCACCAACGGGCCGACGCCTCGGGGTCGACAGCGAAGGTCATGACGGTACGGATGGCGTGGAACAACGGCTGGCCTCCTCAGTGCTCTGCGGATCGCTGGGGCCGGATGATCACTTCGCTGCCGATCGGGGTGAACCCGCAGGCCAGGAAGGCGCGGAGGGAGCGGGCGTTGCCCGGGGACACCGCGGCGAAGAGCGGTTCGCCCGCCGGAACGAGCGTGAGGGCGTCCGCGAGGAGGCCGCGTCCGTGGCCCTGGCTGCCGTGGTGGGGGGCATGCAGTTCGATGCTCAGTTCCCGCCGTCCGGCAAGGCCGTCCGCCAGCGTGATCAGCCCCCGCTCGTCGCCGTAGACCTTGATGCCGGTCCTCAGTGCGCGGGCGTGCAGGACGCGCGGGTGATCGTGCGCTTCGTCCCCGAGCTCGGCCAGGCGTGGCGTTCCGCCGGTACCACGGGTCGTCAGGGTGGCGTCGGTGACGCCGATCGTCCCCTCGGGGCCCGCGAGGTGACGAAGGAAGTCGGGGGCCAGGGAGGCACCGAAGCCGTCCGGTCCCAGGGCGTGTACGCCGGCGACGCCCAGGGCGGTGGCGATCACCGCGTGTCCGGTGAAGGCGACGGAGGCCTCCAGCCCGCCGGACAGCGGCGGAAGCACCGTCACACCGCCGTCGCAGGGCGGGAAACGGCCGTGGGCGGCGTCGGTGAAGCAGGTCAGGAGCGGATGCGGCTCAGTCACGGGTGGTCACCCGGGCGGTGAGGAAGTCCAGCAGAGCACCGTTGAAGGACTCGGGCTGCTCGGCACCGGGCAGATGGCCGGCCTTCTCGATGACGGCCAGCGTCGCGTCGGGTACGAGGTCGCGGATCGCCTCGGCGTCCGCGACCGGGGTGTACACGTCGTCCGCGCCGACGACGACCAGTACCGGCTTCCGGACCGCCGCCAGCGTGTCCCGGTAGTCGGGGCGTTCGGCCCGCCCGCGCAGGGCTGCCGCCGCGCCGTGGGGGTCCGTCGCGCGCATCATGCCCAGGACGCGGTCGGCGACTTCCGGCATCGCTGCGACGTTGTACGCGGCGAGCATCTTGTCGATCACCTCGCCCGCGTAACCGTCCATGCCCTCGGCGAGGAGCCGGTCGGCCAGGCGGTTACGGAACTCCTTGCCCTCCTCGGTCTCGGCGGGCGCGGAGGTGTCGGACAGGACCAGGCCCCGCACCCGCCGCGGGTGACGGCGCTGGACCTCCATGGCGATCTGACCGCCCATCGAGACACCCCCGACCACGGCCCGCTCGACACCCAGGTGGTCGAGGAGCGCGGCGAGGTCATCGGCGAAGTCGGAGAGGAAGACCTTTCCCGGGGTGACGCTGCTCTGGCCGTAACCCCGCAGATCAGGGGTGATGACCCGGTATCCGGCCTCGGCCAGCGCCTGGACCTGGGGCGCCCACAGCGTGCGGTTGAACGGATGACCGTGGATCAACAGGACCGGCAGCCCGCCCGAAGGACCGAAGTCATCGAAGTGGATGGTGGCACCGCGCAGCGCTATCGCGTTCATGCCGGGCACCTTAGCCGGGTGATCAACAGGGACGCAGCGGTGTTTTCTTCCTGCTGAGTGCCTGTTCCTGAGGCTGTGCGTCCGTCCGGGAGCAGTCCGGAACCGCATCGATACGGCCCACGTCTCCCACCTCATGATCTCCAACGAGCACCAAGAGCACGCGAGCGCCACTCGGCCCACCTCGTCGTCCCCGGTGACTGTGGATCCACCGAAGGTCAACGACTACAACGGCTTCGCCGAGGCGTACACGGCCGAGAACGAAACCAACCTCCTCAATGCCTACTACGAGCGGCCCGCGATGCTGACCCTCGCCGGCGAGGTGTCCGGTCGGCGCATCCTCGACGCCGGCTGCGGCTCCGGCCCCTTGTCCGGGGCGCTGCGCGAGCGTGGCGCCGTTGTAAGTGGCTTCGACGCGAGTGCCGGAATGCTGGAGCTGGCCCGGCGGCGGCTCGGCGACAGCGCGGACCTTCAGGTGGCGGACCTGGGCGGCCCGCTTCCCTATTCCGATGACACATTCGACGATGTGGTCGCCTCACTGGTGCTGCACTACCTGGAGGACTGGGGCCCGGCACTGGCCGAGCTGCGCCGCGTCCTCAAGCCCGGCGGACGGCTGATCGCATCCGTCGACCATCCCTTTGCCGTCAACCTCATGCACCGCCAGGCCGGCCGGGAGGCCGAATACAACTACTTCGACACCACCAACTGGACCGAAGAGTGGACCATGGCCGGCCGCACCGCGCTGATGAGCATCTGGCACAGACCGCTGCACGCGATGACCGAGGCATTCACGGAGGCCGGTTTCCGGATCACGGTCATCAGCGAGCCGGAACCCGATCCAGCCGCCCGCAAGCTGTTCCCCGAAGCCATCGCGGCCCGGCCGCGCTTCCTGTGCTTCCTGTTCTTCGTCCTACAAGCGGACTAACCGGCAAGGAACCGGACGGTGGCCCCTCTCCGAAGCAGATCGGTGCCGACCCCGGTGGCCGACGGAATGCGGCGCCTGATGCGCCGGCTCGGACTGCGGTACGGGGCGGCGGACTTCGTCGTTGGACCAGGTGGCGGGTGGACGTTCCTGGAGGTCAACCCGTGCGGCCAGTGGGACTGGATCCAGGGCGCGACCGGCCTGCCGGTCGCCGAGGCCATCGCAGACGATCTCCAAGGAGCGACCTGATGGACTGGAAGCCGTACGCCGCCTCCCTGGCTGCCGACGTGGCGTACCCGGGGTCCGACTGGTGGGAGCCGGTGCGGGAGACACCCCGGCATGTGCTGGTCGAGCGGTGGTTCGCGCCAGGAGGAGGCGGTTGGCCGGCGGTCGACGGGCCGGCGGACGAGGAGATCTGGGCGGGCGCCTCCTATGCGAACCGCACGCTGGTCACCCGGGTCGGCGCCACGCACGCGGACCGGGCCGCCCCGGAGCAGGTCGTCACCGGGCATCCCACCTCGTCGTCGACCGGGCCCGGACTCGTCGTCACGATGCTGAGGCACGGCCGCCTCACACCCGGCCTCCGGCTGCTGGACCTGGCCACCGGGTCCGGGTACAGCGCGGCGCTGGCCTGCCACCGGCTGGGCGACGACCGGCTGGTGACCACGCTGGACGTCGATCCGTACCTGACGCGGGCGGCGGCCGAGCGGCTCGACCGGATCGGCCGGCACCCGGTGGTCGTGACGGCCGACGGGACCGGCGAGCTGCCCGGGACCTTCGACCGGATCGTCTCCATGGTGTCGGTGCCCCGCATCCCCGCCACCTGGCTCTCGGCCCTCGCGCCCGGCGGCCGTCTCGTCACGACCGTCACGGGCACCGGCCTGATCATCACGGCCGACAAGACCGAGGACGGCGGTGCGCGCGGGCGGGTCGAGTGGGACCGGGCGGCATTCATGGCCACGCGTACCGGCACCGCGTATCCGCCCCCGCTGAACGAACTCTTCGTCAGCACGGCCGAGGACGACGGCGAGACGGGCGTGTCGCCGTTCCCCGTGCTCGACGTCATGCAGGCGTGGGAGGTGTGGTCGATGCTGACCCTGCTCGCCCCGGGCATCGAACACCGCACGGGCACGGGGGCCCCGGCGGCAGCCGTATGACGTGGATGCTCCACCCCGACGGCTCCTGGGCCCGCGCCGCCACCCGCCCCGGCGACCGCACCGCCACCGTCCACCAGGGCGGCCCGCGCCGCCTGTACGACCTGCTCGACGGGGTGCGGTGGCGGTGGATCGAGGAGGGCGAGCTGCCGGTGTACGGCGTGCGGGTCACGATCACGCCGGAGGGCAGGACGACGCTGACGCGTGGAGGGTGGACGGGACTCGATCCATGAAGATAGAGAAGACGGGACTGCTGCACAGATAGGTGACAAGGCGGTTCTCGCAGCCCTCGTTCATCAGCCGGCGGCCCTCGCGCACGTCCTGGTCTGTATAGCTCATACGGATTCCTCATTGAACCGACGGGATGAGCGCACAGAGCAATTGGGTGAATGCATACCGTTTGATCTTCCAAGATCCCTTGGGGCGTGCCGTGTTGACGCTCACCGTGCTGATCAGCGCGGTTGAGGCGTCAGCCGGGGCAGAGCCGCACCCGTGCAGGGGAATGCCTACCCGCCGGCCGAGCCACAGCCTGAACGAACCGGTTGTGGGAGCCGGTGCTGTCGGCCCTCGCCAAGTCCGCTTGCCCAGGTCGGTTCCCGCAGGCCGCCGTCACCCGTCAGGCGAGCACCTGGCCGAGGAGGTCACGGGGGCGGCCGCCGAGGGCCTGGTGGAGGGCTGTGGCCCTGGACCGGATCAGGCCGTCACGGTAGGGGGCGGGGAGGCGGTCGAAGACCCCCGCCGCCATCTCGGCCGATGATGAGGGGTCTCCGTCGAGACGCAGGCAGGTGGCGGTGTCCATCGCGATCAGGGCCCGGGTCATCACCGAGGGGGAATCGGTGAGGGCGAGGGCATCGTCCTGGGCCGCGTAGGCAGCCGCTGTGTCCCCGAGGAGGGTGTACGCCTGGGAGAGGTGCACGAAGTGCTTCTGCCCTGGGTAACCGAACCAGGTGTCGGCTACTTCGTGCCCGTCGAGGCGTTCGACCAGGTCCCGGACGTCCGTAACGGCCATCCTGGCGCCCTGGTGGTCGCCGATCGCGGCGAGCGAGCGGGCAGTGACGACCGCAGCGAGCGCTCCGGCCGCAGTGGGTGTCCGGCCGGCTGCCCTGCGGGCCTGGGCGGCGATACGCACGGCCACCTCGGGGGCGCCGTAGTTCAGCGGCACCATCGCGTGCCGTGCCAGTACCCAGGCGGTCATCTTGCGGTCACCGGATTCCCGGGCTGCCTTCTCCGCTGTCGCGAACCAGCGGAAGGCGTCTTTCTCGTCGCCTCTGTCGTGCTGAACGATGGCGACGAGACCGGCGATGCCGGCGGCGGTGCGGGCGAGGTCGGCTCGTGCGCTGGTCGGGTGGGGCTGGTTGAGGACCTGCCCGAGGAGGTCGAGGTCCGCCTGCATCTCGCCCAGGACGTCGTCGGGCGCCCTGCCATGGTATCCGCCCCGGTGCCGCTCGAATGCCGACTCCAGGTAGGTCAGGTCACTGGCCCCGGCCCCCGTGAGGGCCCCGTCGATGCCCTCACGGGCCTGAGCGATACCGGGCAGCGCGGTCGCGCTTGCCACGACGGCCGCCACCCCGAAGAACCTGCGTCGTTCCACGTCCTCTTTCTCCCTGCGCCGGCTGCGTCGGTGCTGCCGCGACGCGGCGACCGCCCGCTGCACTTGTGTAACGCTCAGCCCGTACCCACGGGCGATCGTCTCGTGCCAGTCCGGGACCGGTAACCGCTTCTCCGTCTCCCACCGCTTGATGTTCTCCCAGTCGAACCACCTTCCGTTCTGGGCCTGTTGAACGAGCTTGGCCTGTTCGTCGCGGGTGCGTCCGGCGTCTTCGCGGATGAATCGCAGTAAGGCGCCGATGCCGTCCGTGGCCACCATGACACTGTCCCTCCGTCGCCGTCGGGTGCTGCCCGCATCCTGGCCCCCCGAAGCGGCCCCCCGCTGGGAAATGCACCCCTTCCTGGCCCCTCATTCCTTGTGTTCCCCGGCAGTTCAATGGGTGAACGCCGCTGACCCCCTCGGCTCATCCCCGGCACGGCAGCGGTGGCGGGCCGAGGTTCCACCGGCCGCGCGGCGCCACCCGGACAGAGAGATCACCTGGAGGGGATCATGGACACCGAAGCATCCGTGGATCGGCGGCCGGCTCGCGCCGCGTGGGAGGAGTCGGGAACGGCTGTTGTTCCCGGTGTCCTGGAGCCGGACCGTTTCAAGGCCCTGGTCGAGGAGGCGCACGGCCGGGTCGAGCTGGTCACGCCCCACGTCCACGAGCACACCGCCGCGCACCGTGACGGAAGCTTCGCCTCCCCGGTCCACTGCGGTTTCATCCCGCCCGGCCCGGTGCTGGAGGCCCTGGCCTACGACAAGACCCTGCTGATGGCCTTGCGTGAGGCCACCGGCATTCCGCGGCTGATCCCGCGCGGGGGTGCCGTCGTCCTCTATCGGGAAGGTGACTTCCAGGGCCTGCACACGGACTCGGTGAAGTCCACCGTGACCGTCGCGGTCGCGCTGACCGAGGACCTGCCCGCGATGGGCTGGGCCCCGGACCTGATGGGTGCTTTCCCCGACCGTCTCGGAGAGGTCGTCACCGAGCACGGCATCTTTCCCGAGGGCGAGGGCTTCACCACCCTGGCCCACCCGTACGGTGACGGCAGTGTGCGGGCGTTCGCCGGGTACCACGTGCCGCACTGGCGCCAGCCTATGACGTCGACGGGCCTGCTGGTGACGATGTCGTTCATGGACCTGTGATGGTCATGACCCCTCGTCAGCTATGGCTGGCGGAAGGCCGGGCAGCCGTTCCCGAGGACGTGGCCGAACCCGGGCTCTGGGAGGAGCTTGCCGAGGAGGCCGACCGGTGCGAACCGCACGCGGTCGTCCGCCACAACCGCAGGCCGGGCCTGCTGGTGATGCGGGACGGATCGATCACCTCCCCCCAGCGGTGCAGGGTTCACACCGGTGGAGATGCGCTCAGCCGACTGGCCATGTCCAGGGGCCTGGCGGAGGTGGCGGGCGAGGCGACGGGCCGCGCCAGGATGACCCCGATCCGCTTCGGCCTGAAGTTCTATGAGCCCGGCGACTATATGCACGTCCACCGGGACGACGGGAAGTGCTCGATCACCTTCTCGTGCGGTCTGACCCCCGGCCTCGCCTCGATGGGCTGGCTGCCCCGCCTGCGGTGGCTAACCACTCAGCAGGTCGCCGACCGCCTCGGCCACACCCCGTACCCGGACGACGGTGAGACCTTCCCGGTCCGCCACCGCATCCTCACCGGATTCGACGGAAGCCGAATCCCCCACTGGCGTGCCCCGCTCGACTCCCAGTCGCGCGAGGTACTGATCACCATCTGCTTCACCGACCTCTCGGTGTAGCAGCGTCCTTCCCGATCAAGGAGGAACGACCATGTCCCAGCAGATCCCTTCCGCCACCACTCAGGCCGTGGACCCGGCCGACTTCGTGGCCGAACTGCACGCCGAGGGCAACATGCCGCAGAACTCCGGTGGCGACCCGGCCGTGCCCGACTCCGCTTTCCCCGACACCCACACCTACCCGCTGCCGTCCGCCTGACGGCACCGTAGGCGGTAGCTGAACCCGCCCGGCCGTCGGGCAGCCTCCATGACCTGGGTGTCCGGCGGCCGGGCTTCGGCATCTGCGAAGGGAAGTCCCATGCGCAAGGTGTATTTCGACGGCACCCACCGGACCCGCCATCCCGATCAGACCTGGGAGGCGATCCGGCCGCTGCTGATGGCGTACGGCATCACCCGGGTCGCCGACGTGACAGGCCTGGACGACATCGGCATTCCGGTGACCATGGCCGTGCGGCCTCTGACCCGCACCCTGTCCGTCGCCCAGGGCAAAGGCGCGACGCCGGCCGCCGCCCGCGTCTCCGGGGCCATGGAGGCGATCGAGGTGTGGCACGGCGAGCGGGCCGTGCCGACCGCCGACCTGCGGGCCCCGGCCGACGGCCTCGGCCTGGACCTGCCCTATCCGGTAACCGCCCTGGAGAGCCATCCCGGATCTCTGGTCACCGGCCGGACGATCCTGGACTGGATCACCGCACGTTCGGCACTGGACGGCGAGCCCGTGCTGGTTCCGGCGGCGTGCGTGCAGCTGGGCCGCGAGATCCACGACCAGTGGCGCCTCCACCTGCCGAGCGCATCCACGAACGGCCTCGCCTCCGGCAACACCCGCGCCGAGGCCGTCGTCCACGCCATGGCCGAGCTGGTCGAGCGCGACACGATCAGCGCTCTCGCCGACGGCGGAGGCCGCAGCCAGCTCGTCGACCCGGACAGTATCGAGGACGAGCACTGCGCGGCATTGGTCGGCCGGTTACGCAAGGCCGGTGCCTGGCTGGAGCTGTGGCACCTGCCGAACCGGTTCAAGGTGCCCGTCATGAGCTGCTACCTGTGGCGCGAGGACCAGCCGGCCCTGCTGGTCTCCGGCTCCGGCGCCCACCTGGACCCCCACGTGGCCCTGTCCCGGGCGATCACGGAGGCCGCTCAATCCCGGCTCACCCAGATCACCGGCAGCCGGGAGGACATCCACCCGGCCGCGTACCGGCCCGCCGCACACCACCGTCCCCAGCCCGCCGCGGGCCCCGGCACCGGATGGGCGGAGGTCGTCACCCAGCACACCACCGGGTTCGCCACGGACGACGGCGAGGCCGAGCACCTGGCCGCCCGCATCAAGGCCGTCACCGGCTACCCCCCGCTCGTGGTGGACCTCACCCACGGACCCCACCGGCGGCGCGAGTTCGCCATCGTCAAGGTGCTGGCCCCCACCCTGCGCTACGACGCCCGGCACATCATCCCCCGACCGGCCCAGGAGGTGGCCGCATGACCGTTCACGTCTTCTCCGGGCCCACCGTGTCCGCCGCACGTGTCCGCGAGGTCCTCCCCGACGCCGTGACGCACCCCCCGGTCCGGCACGGCGATCTGATGCGGCTCGGCGCCGACCCCGGCGACACCGTGCTGATCATCGACGGGCTCTGGCACCAGAGCGCTCCGGTGCGGCACAAGGAGATTCTGGCGCTGCTGGCCGAAGGCGTCGCCGTGGTCGGCGCCGCCAGCATGGGGGCCCTGCGGGCCGCCGAACTCGCCCCGTACGGGATGGTCGGTGTCGGCCGCATCTTCGAGGACTTCCGCAGCGGAGCACTGGACGCGGACGACGAAGTCGCCGTACTCCACACCGATGAGGGCCGCCCGCTGTCCGAAGCCCTCGTGAACCTGCGGGCCGCCCTGACCCGGGCCGCCGCCGACAGCCAGCTGGGCGATACCGAAGCGGACCGGCTCGCGGGCCTGGCCCGTACTCTCCCTTACACCTCCCGGTCCTGGACCGCGCTGGGCCGCCTCGCGGCCGGGGAGGGGCTGGGACCCGCGTTCAGCCGGGCGGACGCCTGGCACCGCACGCATCCCTGCGACGCCAAGAGGGAGGACGCCGAGCGTGCTCTTGCCCTGGTGGCCGCCGGCCTGCCCCCGGCCACTGGTGCCGGTGCGTGGGCGGGCGAGCCGTGGCAGACCAGCTTCGTCCGCTACTGGCAGGCTGCCTTCCGACCGGGCGCGGTGGCGGGCGGGCAGCCCGTGAGCTTCCTCGCTCTCCTGCATCACCAGCAGCTGTACGACCCGGGGTTCCCGGTCCGATGGCGGGCGCGGGTCCTGGCCGCCCTCGCGCATGAGACGCGCGGCGACGTGTGCCGCCCGGTGCCCTCCTCTGCGGTGCGGCGGTCCGCCCTGCAGTTCGCCGCTGCGGCAGGCGTGGAAGTGGCCGGCATGTCCGGCGACCAGCTCGCCCACTGGCTCACCGAGGAGGAAGTGAGCCAACTCCCGCCCGAGGAAGCGCTGGTGCGAGTCATCGTCCGATCCGCCCGCCTGGACGGAGCCTGGACAGTGTGGCCCGCCACGATGGCCGAAGCGGGCGACCTGCTTGGTTCCGTTCCCCTGGCGGCTGAAGCCGTGGCCGCCGCGTTCGCCGTCAACGCCGAGATCGAGGCGACCGACCCCCACCACACCACGGCCCACCTCAACGCCGACCGCATCACCTCTCACCTCACCCAGCGCTGGGGGCTTCCCGAGGAATGCGGCCGGGCCGTGCTCGACGCGGCGGCCCGGGACCGGGCCTTCCGCGACTTCGCCGGCGCCGTCGAGGTGGCCCGAACGTTCTACCTCTCCGCCCGCACCGCGGGCACGATGCCCTCGGCATCCTTGCCCGCCTCCGGCACGAGGCCAAGCCCCCGGACCTGAGCCAGGGACAGCGGCACGACGGCGGCGGCCGTGATGATCAGGGCGCCCGCCGCCAGGGTCGTGCGGAGCCCGAACAGGTGGGTGGCGGGACCGGCGAGAAGATAGCCGAAGGGCACGGGCAAGAGCTGCCCGAGCGTCGAGTAGGACAAGGTCCGGCCCAGCCGGTCCGCCGGAATCCTCTCCTGCACCAGCGAGGACCACACGGTCATGCTGACCGCCAGCCCCGTGCCCGCCACCCCCGTGGCGACCACGAGCACGGGTAGCGGCACGGCCGCCGCCATCGCCGCCAGCGGCACCGCCATCGAGCCGGTTCCCGCGCAGACGACGAGTCCGACCTGCCGCGGCTTCCACATCAGGGCGAGCGCCGCCCCGGCCACCAGCCCGGCGGTGAAGCCGGACACCACGACACCCCACGGGGCAGCGCCGCCGAGCACCCGCTGTCCGTATACCGGGCCGAGCAGCTGGTAGCCGGCCAGCCACACGGGAACGATCACGGCGGCCTGGCAGACCATCACCCACAGCCATCGGCGGGAGCAGAAGTCGTCCCAGCCCTCGCGCAGGTCGGCGGCGAACCCGGTCCGGACCTTCACGTTCTTGGCCTTGAGGCTGATCCGCGAGAAGAGGAGGGCCGAGGCGGCGAATGTCAGCGCGTCCCAGCCGAGGACCCAGCCAGGGCCGACCACGGCGACCAGGACACCGCCCAGGGCCGGCCCCGCCACCTTCACCGTGTTCTGCCCGATCTTCAGCAAGGCATTGGCCGCGTGCCGGAGTTCGGCCGGGACCACCTCCACGACGATGCCCCCGGCCGCCGGCGTGAAGAAGGCTCCCGCCGCCCCGCAGACGGCCGACATCGCCACCAAGTGCCAGACCCGGGCCGTGCCCGAGGCCAGCAACAGCACCGCTGCCGCCTCCGCGACCGCGCAGACGACGTTGGACCACACCATGACCCGATCCCTGGGCAGCCGGTCCGCGACAACCCCGCCGACGAGCAGCAGCAGGATCTGCGGTACGACGCTCGCCGCGAGGACCGCGCCCAGCGCACCCGGACCGCCGCCGATCTTCAGGACCGCGAAGGCCAGGCCGATGGGCGCCACGGCCGAGCCCGTCCAGGAGAGCAGGCGAGCGGCGAAATGCAGCCGATATGGTCTGACGGCCAGTGGAGCGCCTGCCTCCCGAAATCGGGCCGCCCAGCTGATGCGTGGGACGGGACCCGCTGAATTCCGGTCGTGCAGCGGCGCCTTACGCAAGATCCAACTCCACCCAGAGAACACGAAATCCCGGCAGCGAGACGCCACCGGGACGGGTCCTCCCGACTCTAGAGCAACCCGAAGATCGTCTGTCGCAGACGCACCAACAGGAACCTGGCGTCAGTCCGAGAGGAGAAGTCCGTTCTCCCCGACGGCATCGGCCGCGGTCCGCAGGAACGCTTTGTACGCATCCTGGGCGTGGTCCTGGAGAGCACCGAGGTCGGGCGTCTCGGGGTCCAGTCCGTTTTCCGTCAGCAGCTCGACGTAGCCCGGCAGCGCCGGCGTGATGGGTCCGCCATCCAGGGCCTGGCCCTTGAGGGCCTCGATGGCGTGGCGGGTCGCGCCGCTGAGAAGGGTGAACCTCTTTCTCACCTCAAGCGCGGCATCGGCCACTGGGCGGGTGGCGTCCAGGGACAAGACGACTTGGATCTTCTGGACCTCGTTTTGTCGGTACCTCAGTGCCTGGTTCCAGCGCTTGTGTGCCTTCTCGATCCACTCCTCACTATGGTCCGGGAAGCGTTCGACGCGTCTGAGGGGGATCAGCGTGGTGGACAGCAGGTCCAGGTAGCGCTCCTGTGTCTCGGCGAAGGCGAGATAGGTGGCCCTGCGCGAGTCCCGCAGGGCCCGCATGCTTTCGGCCATGACCTGGTGGCGAGCCGTACTGCGGCTCAGGAGAGCCGCAGCCAGGCCGGTCGCTCCAGTGCCGAGGGCTCCGACCGTGGCGCCGAGCACGGCGGCAAGTCCTGCATCCATCGAGCCACTGTGACGGGGCGGCGACGCGCAGCGCGAGATGATGATCAGCCACTTTAACGGCCGGGGTGCAGGCCGCGGACGTCGAAGAACGACAGGCAGCCCTCGTACTGCTCGGCCGCCTCGCACGCGGCCGGCAGGGCCGACACGCAAGGAGGCAAACGATATGAACGAACGAGTCCGCGCCGTCCTCGTCACCGTTGACAACACCATGCTGGTCATCCGCCGCACCAAGCCCGGTCTCCCCGAGTACTGGGTCCTGCCCGGCGGTGGTGTCGAGCCCGGCGACGCGTCCCGGGAGGCGGCGCTGCACCGGGAGATCCACGAGGAGATCGCGGGGAAGGCCGATATCGTCCGCCTGCTCCACACGATGGAGTCCGACGACGAGCGGCAGCTGTTCTACCTCGCCCGTATCAGGACCTGGTCCTTCGACGACCGCACCGGTCCCGAGTTCAGCGCCGAGGGGCGTGGGGAGTACGCCTTGGACGAGGTACCGCTGACCCCGGCAGGGCTGGACGGCATCAACCTCCAGCCCGAGGAGATCGCCCACGTCCTGCGAGGAGCCATCAGCGCCGGAAGCCTCGGAGCCGGGGCATCGCTCGGGGGCACGTGATCCAGAACCTCCTTGCCTTTGCGAAAGCAATGACATAGATTCCCTCTCGCGAACACGACGAGGGGTCAAGCCCCCTTGTTCTGCGATGAGATGGGGGATATTCGCATGTCTCGACGGCCCGTAGAGGTTCGCAGTGTGCAACCCGCAGCGCATGCGGATGACGGCTCGGGGAGCCTCGTACGGGCGGCCCGGGCGAAGGGGGGCACGATGACTGCACCAGCCCGCTTCCGGGCTGTCTTCGCCCTGGCTCTCGCCGCCGTCGTACTGGCGGGCACACCGGCCGGGGCCGCACCCTCCGCACGGGAGGCGCCGCCCCGTATCGAGACAGTGCTCGATGTGTCCGGGTCGATGGCGACCAAGGACGCGGGCGGCCAGACCAGGCTCGCGGCCGCCAAGACCGCCGTCCGCCGTCTCCTCGACGGAACACCCGACGGCACGGCCATGGGGCTGCGTGTGTACGGGTCCGAGTACGCCGGCGAGGCCAAGGGCCCCGGATGCAAGGACACCGAACTCCTCGCTCCCGTAGGCCGGATGGATACCGCCTCGAAGGCGTCCGCGCTGGCCCGGGTGCAGGCGCTGAAGCCGGTCGGAATGACGCCGATCGGCCGCAGTCTCCAGGCCGCGGCCGCCGACCTCGGTGACACCGGACCGCGCCGGATCATCCTCGTCAGCGACGGTGAGGACAACTGCGCTCCGCCGAGCCCGTGCCAGGTCGCCCGTGAGCTCAAGGGTGCCGGCATCGACCTGGTCATCGACACCGTCGGACTGAGGGTCGGCGCCGCCGCCAAGCGCGAGCTGACGTGCATCGCGAAGGCCACGAAGGGAACTTACGTGGACGCGGGTGACGCGGACGAACTGGCCGACCGGCTCGACCAGTCCGTGAAACGCGCCCTCACTCCGTACGCGCGGAGCGGCACCAGGACCAGCGGCGGCAAGGACTGCCCCAGCGCTCCCACCCTCGCCCCCGGCCAGTACCTCGACAAGATCCGCAACGGCGAGTCCCGCTGGTACAAGGTCACGCTGCACCCGGGACAGTCGCTCCGGTTCTCCGGCTCCGTCATTCCGGCCGGCGCATGGGAGACCCCGACATCGGTCAACGTTCAGCTGTCGCTGCCCGGCCAGGCCGGAGTGTGGGCGACGGAGACGGCGGTCGAGGACCGGTGGTCCAACGTCATGTCCAGCGGCGTGCAGTCCGCACGCCTGTCATGGGACAGGATTCCCTCCGGGGCCGACAGCACCGAGGTCTGCGCCCGGATCCACAGCAAGGTCCGGACGGCACAGGCCGAGCCGGTCGAGGTGGCCGTCGGCATCGCCGACCAGGCCGTCCGCCCCGACGGAACACCCGACAAACGAGTCACCGGTGCGGGCGCCGAGGGCGGACAGCCCACCGCACCGCCGAACACCGACAGCACACCCCCGGGCACCGACAGCCTCCGTGGCGACGCCACCGAGACGACCGCGGCCGAGGCGTCCTTCCTGGACCGCCCGATAGCCCTCGCCATCGCCGCCCCGGCAGCCTTCCTGCTGACCCTGGCCGTGGGGTCCGCCGTCGCCCGCAACCGCCGCAGGGGAGCCTGACATGCGCATACGCACCGCACTCATGACCACGGCGGCGTTCAGCCTCATCGCCGTCGGCACCGCGAACGCCGCCGACGGCGACACGGGATCGGCGGGGGGCTACTCGTTCAACAGCAGCACTCCCCTCGACGAGGGCGCTCAGCGGCAGCTCACGGTAGGCGACTTCCATTTCTGGAAGATCAACCTCAAGCCCGGCCAGCGCCTGGACATCAAGGCATCGGTCGAGGTGCCCGGCGGCTACGACCCCGGCCCCTCACCCCACTACGAGCGGCTCGGCGTGCGGGTCTACGACCCCACTCGCCGGCCCATCCTGTGCGACGGCGGCTCCGACGGCACCGAGATGATCTACCGCGGTCACGCCACGGCCCGGAGCGGCGGCACCTTCACCGCCGAGTGCACGGTGGGAACCGTCGACTACAAGCCCATTGAGCGAGCCGGGACCTACTACGTCCAGGTCGGCATCGGCGGGGCCACCCGGACCAAGGGTGACACGCTCCCGCTCACGGTGTCCGCCGGCACCGGCACCGGCGTCGCGCCCGGACCCGCCGAGTCCTGGAACCCCGGCACTCCGGCCGGCGCCGTCCCCGCCGAGCCGAAGCCCGCCGCCGCGGCCACACCACCCGCGACAGCGACGGACGCGGCCCCCGCCGCCGCCGCGACAAGCACAGGACTGCCGCCATGGGCGATGCCCGGCGTGCTGGCCGGGGGTGTGATCGCCGCTCTCGCCCTCGGCGCCGCACGCCGCCGCTCCGTCCGCGTGGCACAGCAGCGGGTCATGTCCGCCCCCACGCCCGGCGGGCTGCAGCGGCCTTCCCCTCACGCGGGACCGCCCCCCGCCCAGCCTCGCCCCCCGTTCCACCGGCCCTGAGCGCCCACGCTCCCGTTCAGCCCCACACCGCCCACCCCGGCACCCAGGCCCCCGCCGCCCCGTGATCCCCCGTCCTCGCCAGGTACGCCCGCAGCGCCCCCAGCCCCGGGTGCGGGTTGTCGCGGTGCCAGAGGAGGGAGTGGGGGTAGACCGGGGTCGGGTTCGTGACCGGGATGCGGCGGAGGTCGTGGGCCGTGGGCCAGATGAGGCGGGAGTGTTCGCCCATGAAGGTTGCCAGGGACGGGGTGTCCGCGACGGTGTCGAGCAGGACGTCCGAGCCGAAGTTGGGGCCCGTCGCCTCGATCGTGAGCCCGAAGTCGGCGACCAGGTCGTCGTAGTAGGCGCCCCACTCCGTGCCGGGGGCGATGCCGGGCATCCAGATGCGGTGGCCGACCAGGTCGGCGAGGGTCACTGACGGGGCGTCGGCCAGGGCGTGGGCGGGGCCGGTGAGGAGTTGGAGGGGTTCGTCCAGGACCCGGGCGGACTCGATGTCGTCGGGCAGGGGCCGGCCGGGCGCTCCGACCGCGCGGAACGTCGCGTCGAGTTCGCCGGATCGGAGCGCGGCGACCGCCGTGTCCATGCTGACCAGCATCATCACGTCGAGACCGATCTCCGGGTGCGCGCCGTGGAAGCCCCGCACCGCGCTCGACTGCGCGGTGCGCGAGGCGATCACATCGACGCGCAGCGGGCGGCTGCCGGGGCGTACGGACGCGCTCGCGCGCTCGGCCGCGCGCAGCAGTTCGCGCGCGTGGGGCAGGAACGCCCGGCCGTCGATGGTCAGCTCGGCGCCACGCGGGGCGCGGGTGAACAGCCGGACGCCGAGGCTCTGTTCCAGCGCGGCGATCCGCTTCGAGACGGCCTGCTGGGTGACCGACAGGTCGGCGGCGGCCTTGAGGAACCCGCCCGCTTCCGTGACGGCGACGAAGGTGCGTACTGCTTGGAGGTCCACGGGGAGGGAGCCTAGTGAACAACCAGTGGTTGTGGCTGTGTGGTGAGTCGGTTGTTTGACCTGTGCTTCTTCCGAGCGATTAGCTCTCCCGGTCAATTCCGGGTTGTTCGGGTGAGGTGTGGTGGGCAGGAGAGCGCTGGGCCGGCCGTTCGGTTGGTTGTGGGGTGCGTACGCGGTGAGTGCGTACGGGTCGGGGCTCGGGTTCGGGGCCCTGCCGCTGCTCGCCGTGCTGGTGCTGCACGCCGGGCCCGCCGAGGTGTCCGCGCTGTCCGCCGTGGGGCCGGCGGTGGGGGCGCTGATCGCGGTGCCGCTCGCGCCGTGGGTGGAGTTCCGGCGCAAGCGGCCGGTCATGATCGGGGCGGACCTGGTCCGGTTCGCGGCCATGGCGTCGATCCCGGTGGCGTACGCCTTCGGGGTGCTCGGGTTCCTCCAGCTGCTGGTCGTGTCGGCGGTGATCGCGGCGGCGAAGATCGCGTTCGGCGCGGCGAGCGGCGCGTATCTGAAGGCGCTCGTCCGGCCGGAGGACCTGCTCGTCGCCAACGCCCGGTTCGAGTCCACGAACTGGAGCTCCATCGCGGTCGGCCCGCCGCTCGGCGGAGCGACGATCGGGCTGTTCGGGCCGGTCACCACCGTGGTGGCCGACGCGCTCAGCTACCTGCTCTCCGCGCTCGGCATCACCGCGATCCGGGGCAGGGAGGAGGCTCCCGGGACGGAGGACAGGAGCCCGCTCGGGGCGGGCGCGCTGCTCGCCGGATGGCGGCACATCCTGGGCCACCCCGTGCTGCGGGCGCTCTATCTCAACCAGGTCCTCGTGGGCGGTCTGATCATGGCCACCGAACCCCTGCTGGCCGTACTCCTGCTGCGCCGGCTCGGCTTTCCGCCCTGGCAGTACGGCCTCGCCTTCGCCGCTCCGTGCCTCGGCGGGCTCATCGGCTCGCGGCTGGCCCGCCGGGTCGTCGCCCGCTACGGCCGCGACCGGGTCTTCCGAACGGCCGGCACCCTGCGCGCGGTCTGGCTGATCGGGCTCGTGTTCGTACGGCCGGGTGTCGTCGGGCTCGTCACGGTGATGGCCGTCGAGCTGGCCATCATCGTCAACATGAGCCTGTACGGGCCGGTGCTCTCCACGTACCGCCTCGAACACACCCCTGAGCACCTCGTCGCGCGTACGCTCACGGCCTGGTCGATCGGGCAGCAGGCGTCCATCGCCGTGCTGACCGCGCTCGCCGGCCTGCTCGCCGACGTCACCGGCCCGCGCACGGCGCTCGCGGTGGCGGGGGTTCTCATCCTGGGCACGCCGTTGCTGCTGCCCGGACGGGACCGGGCGCCGCTGCCCGCTCCCGCTCCCGATCCCAGCCGGACGACCTGACACGGAATCAGCCGAAGGCATCGTCCGTCGCTCCCGCGGCCACACGGCTGCTCGGTCGTCCCGCCGCACCCATCGCACCCGCCGCACCCGCCGCACCGACAGGGATGCCTCGCATTGGCAGAGTTTTCTCTGCAAAGACTCCTATGCAGAGGAAACTCTGCAACCTATGCTGTGGCCATGTCCGACGAACCCGAACACACATCGGCGTCCGCCAAGCCCACCCGGCGCCTCGACGCGCGCAGCCTGCGGGGGCTGGCCCATCCGCTGCGGATGAACATCTTCGAACTGCTCAGCCTGGACGGCCCCGCCACCGCCACCAGGCTCGCCGAACGCCTCGGGGAGAACACCGGCACCATCAGCTGGCACTTGCGCCACCTCGCCGAGCACGGCTTCATCGTGGAGGAAACCGGACGCGGCACGAAACGCGAGCGCTGGTGGAAGAGGGCCGACGTCTCCAACGAGCTGAACACCGCCGATTTCCGCGACGATCCCGACACCCGGGGTGCGCTGTCGGTGTATCTGCACGAACTGCTGCAGCAGTACTTCAGCCGGGTCGTGACCTACATCGGCGAGGACTGGGACGACAGCTGGCGGAACGCCGGCACCATCTCGGACCGGAGCGACCTGCGGATGACCCCGAAGCAACTGGAGGCGCTCAACGCGGAGCTGATGGCCGTCATCGCCCGCCATACCCCCGCTCCGGACACCGAGCCCGCCCCGGACGCGCTTCCTGTCGTCGTGCAGCTCCAGTCCTTCCCCCGCAAGAAGCGCGGCTCCGCATGAGCCACGGCATACGCGGCGGCCTCCTGCGCCGCCACCGCGATTTCCGCCTGCTGTGGTGCGGCGAGACCGCCGGCAAGTTCGGCGCGTCCGTCACCGGGGTGTCGATGCCGCTGGTCGCCGTCTCCACCCTGCACGCCAGCACCTTCGAGGTCGGCCTCCTGAGCGCCGCCGCCTGGGCCCCCTGGCTGATCATCGGCCTCCCGGTCGGTGCCTGGGTGGACCGGCTGCGCCGCAGACCGGTCATGCTGACCTCCGCCGCGGTCTCTCTCGTACTCTTCGCCGGCGTCCCGGTCACCGCGTGGTCCGGCCGGCTGAGCATCGGACTCCTCCTGGCCGTCGCCCTGCTGACAGGCACGGCGGCGGTGTTCTTCCAGACCGCCTACACCGCCTATCTCCCCAGCATTCTGGAACCCGACGACCAGCCCGAAGGCAACGCCAAACTGCACGGCAGCGCATCCGCCGCGCAGATTGCCGGGCTCGGCTCCGGCGGCCTGATCGCACAGGTGGCAGGTGCGGTGAACGGGATGTTCGCCAACGCCGCCACGTTCCTCGTCTCGCTCCTGTGCCTCGCGGGCATCCGGCATCGCGAGCCACGCATCACCCGAACCGGACAGGGCCCCACGTCACTGGTCAGCGAGGTCCGCGCAGGCCTGCGGCTGATCGCCGTCGACCCCTGGTTCCGTACGTTCACCCTCTTCGGAGCCGCCTCCAACCTGGCTCTTATGGGGTACCAGTCGATCCAGGTGGTCTTCCTGGTCCGAAGCGTCGGCCTGACCCCGGGGACGGTCGGCGCACTCATCGCGGCGACCAGTGCCGGAGGCGTGGCCGGGGCACTCGCGGCACGCCGGGTCGCTCACAGGATCGGCACGGCCCGCGCGACACTGCTGTTCGAACTGGGACTTCCCGCACTCGGTCTGCTCATCCCGCTGACCGTCGGCGGAGCCGGGACCCTGCTCTTCGTGGCAGGCGGCTTCAGCGTCTCCGCGGGTGTCGTCGCCGGCAACATCATCAAGGCGAGCTTCCAGCAACGCTACTGCCCGCCGGATCTCCTCGGCCGTCTCACCGCGAGCGCGGCATTCCTCAGCTACGGAGCCATCCCCGTCGGAGCGTTGCTCGGCGGCGTGCTCGGTACCGCACTCGGCCTGCGCACCGCCATGGCCATCACGACAGCGGGGATCCCGCTCGCCGCGCTGATTCTGCTCTTCTCCCCGGTCCGGCGCTCCCGCGACCTGCCGACGTCCCGCCGGACGACGAGCGGTCCCCCGCGTCCACCGGCCGCTGACGGCGAACCCGCCCTACCTCTTCACTGATTCACCCGTACCGGCGCCGGAGGGGGTGTCCGCCGTACGCCGGCGCCGGTAGTGGCGGGCCGCGCGGGCGCGGTTCCCGCAGGACGGCTTGCACCACTCCTGCCTGCCATGGCTCTTGACGAAGTAACGCACGCAGCGCGGCGCGGTGCAGGAGCGCAACCGCGTGCTCTGCGGCCCGGCCAGGAAGTCGATGGCCGCCCGTGCCAGGGCGGCGACGAGCCGGACGTGCGGATCGGTCTCCGCGGACAGCAGCCGGACGGCGGGGACCCGGCCGTCGGGCCAGTCCAGCCGCGGGACGACCGGTTCCCGCGCGGCAGCGGTGTTGAGGCGGTCCAGCGCCTCGTCGGCGGGCAGCAGGCGATGGGCGTCCGCCGGGCTGGGGGGAGCGGGTGTGACCAGCCGGGCGAACAGGGCGCGGACCCCCTGGCGCAGCTCGACGATCCGGAGCCGGAGGTCCTCGTCCGCCACGAGCGCTCCGGCCGGGAGGTGACCGGTCAGCAGATCCCGCTGTTCCTCGATCCAGTCCGTCGTTCCCCGGACCGTGGCGAGGTCGTCGGCGACACCGCCGTCCCCGTCGTGGCGGATCGTGCTCGCCAGTTCCAGTGCCAGCCATCGCTCCACGAGGCATCCCCTTTCCGTCCCGGTGCCGGCTCGTCGGTCCACTTGATCACATCCCCGCGCACACTCTAGGGTCTCTAACGGAAAACAGAAAACTTCCGTTAGAAGTCGGAGGGCGGCCGTGTCCGCCATGGAGGAGACCGCGGAATGACGCTGCTACTGGCCCACATCAGCGACCTGCACCTGGACGGCAGCGAGAGGGCGACCCTGCGCGCCACCCGCGTCATGGACTACGTACGAGCCCTCCCGCACCCGGTCGACGCACTGCTGGTCACCGGGGACATCGCCGACCACGGCGAGGAGGCCGAGTACGAGGAGGCGGCCCGGATCCTGACCGCCCCGTTCCCCGTGCTCACGTGTCCGGGG
The DNA here is from genome assembly GCA_036226585.1 of Streptomyces sp. NBC_00708. Classification (GTDB taxonomy): domain Bacteria; phylum Actinomycetota; class Actinomycetes; order Streptomycetales; family Streptomycetaceae; genus Streptomyces. The sequence goes on along the minus strand of CP108998.1, from coordinate 90,894 downwards.
AACCACGACGCGCGCCCCGCCTACCGCAAGGCCCTGCTGGGCGAGGCTCCCGAGCCCGGCCCCGTCGACCGGGTCCACCACATCGCCGGCACCACCGTCCTGATGTGCGACTCCACCATCCCCGGCCGCGACGAAGGGCTCCTGGACGCACGGACGCTCGGCTGGATCGACTCCACCCTCACCGCCCTGCCGCCCGACCGTCCGGCGCTGATCGCGTTCCACCAGCCGCCGGTCGCACTCCACCACCCGCTGCCCGACTCCTGCAGGCTGGAGGAGCCCGGCCGGCTGGCCGAACTGCTCGCCGCGCACCCGCAGATCGCCGCCGTCCTCACCGGCCACGCCCACACCGCCGCCGCCTCAACCTTCGCGGGGCGTCCGGTGATCGTGGCACCGGCCGTCACCTGGACCCTGCGCATGCCCTGGGAGGGCGACGAGCCGGCGGACCGCGAGCAGCCGCCCGGCCTCGCCTTCCACGTCCTGGACGACGACGGGCGCCTGACCACCCATTACCGCGTCGTGCTCTGACCTCTCCCGCCCGCACGCACGCACCGGAGGCACCGTGGTCCATCCGTACGCCGTCGCCGGGTTCCTGGTGGCGATCCTCCCGCTGATCGCCACCCCGGGGGCCAGCCTGGCGCTGCTGGTCCGGCACGTCACCGGCGGCGGCCGCCGCCGGGCCCTCCCCGTCGTCCTCGGCACCGTCACCGGCCTGTACACCCACGCCGTCCTCGCCATGGCCGGCCTGTCGGCCCTGGTCATGCACTCCAGCGTCGCCTTCACCGCCGTCCGGCTCACCGGCGCGGTCTACCTCGTCGGCCTGGGCGTGTGGACGTGGCGTTCGGCCCGCGCCGACGCGGCGCCCACCCCCGCCCGCCGGCGCCTGCCGAAGGGGCCGGACTCCGTCTTCGTCCAGGCGCTGCTCGCCAATGTCCTCAACCCCAAGGCGGCGGCGGTCTACTTGACCCTGGTCCCCCAGTTCATCGCGCCCCGCCGGCCCTTCGGCGGCCAGATCCTCACGCTGGCCACCGCCCACGCACTGCTGATCGCGCTCTGGCTCACCGCCTGGACGTTCCTCATCCTGCGCGCCTCGCACGCGCTGAACCGGCCCCGCTTCCGGCGGACCGCCGCCAGGGCCACGTCAGCGGTCCTCATCGCCCTCGGGGTCCGGAGCGCCCTTACGTAGCGGACGGACCGGGAGTGCGAAGCAGCCGGTCGACCAGCCCGTCCACGTACTCCGGCGTGAGCGGGCCCATGCCGAACAGGACGCGGATGTACATCGGGGCCAGGATGTGGTCCAGGACCTCGAACGCGTCGGGTGCGTCCTCGCCGCGGTCGCCGGCGCGGTCGAGCATCGACTGCAACTGCCGGGTGCGGTCGGCGCGGAGGCTCTCCCGCGCCCGCACGCCCTGCTCCCCCGTGCCCGACAGCGCGACGGCGAGGTGCAGCAGCACCGGGCCGTCGGGCCCGGTGATCTCGCGGGCCACCTGGGCCGCGTACGTACGCAGGTCGCCGGCCAGGCTTCCGGTGTCGGGCATCGGCGACCGCGCGTTCAGGCGGTGCAGCACCACGTCGCTGAGCAGGGCCTCCAGGTTGCCCCACCGGCGGTAGACGCTGCTGTCGGCCACGCCCGCGCGGGCCGCCACCTCGCCGACGGTGAAGTTGCCGTAACCGCGCTCGCCGATCAGTTCGGTGACGGCCTGGTGCACCTGCGCGCCGACGCGGGCGCTGCGTCCGCCGGGCCGCCGGGTCCGCTCCTTCTCGTTCATCCCACCACCTTAACGCAGTTACCACTTGCGTTTAAGAGGCGACCCGCCTTACAGTCACCAAACGCAGTCGTCGACTGCGTTAAAGCGTCGGGCCGGATGTTCCGCCGGGCGCGCACGTCCATCGATCGAGAGGAATCCCCATGGCGGCTTCGCCCGCGGCCGTAGGCAGTCGTTCGCACCGGGCCGTGCTGCTCACGGTGACCTGCCTGGGCCAGTTCATGGTTCTGCTCGACAACACGATCGTCGGAGCGGCGCTGCCCGACATGCAGCAGGGGCTGCACATCGAGCTCACCGGTCTGCAGTGGATCGTCGACGCGTACGTCCTGCTCGTCGCGATGCTGCTGCTGTCCGGCGGCGTCTTCGCCGACCGGTTCGGCCGCAAGCGCGTCTACCTGACCGGCGTCGCCGTGTTCACCGCCGCCTCGGCGCTGTGCGCCCTCGCGCCCTCGCTCGGCTGGCTGATCGCCGGCCGGGTGCTCCAGGGCGTCGGGGCCGCCGCGCTCAGCCCCGCCTCGCTCGCCCTGCTCGCCGCCGCGTATCCCGTGCCGCAGGAACGCGTGAAGGCGATCGGCCTGTGGGCCGGGCTCAGTGGGATCGGTCTCGCCGCGGGCCCCGTGGCCGGCGGCGCGCTCACCGACGCGTTCGGCTGGTCCGCGATCTTCCTGGTCAACCTGCCGATCGGCGTGATCCTCCTGGTGGCCGGTCTGCGCAGCCTCGACGAGAGCCGCAACCCCAAGGCTCCCGCGATCGACATCCCGGGGACGGTGCTGTCCGTTCTGGGGGTGGGCACGCTGACCTACGGGCTGATCGAGGGCGGTGCCCGTGGCTGGACGTCGCCGCTGATCCTGGGCAGCTTCACCGCCGGGGTGCTCCTCCTCGCGGCCTTCGTCGCCGTCGAGGCCCGCCGCCCCGCGCCGATGCTGCCGCTGCGGCTGTTCCGGGAGCGCCTGTTCACCGTGTCCAACACCGCGATGGTCGTGGTCGGGTTCACGCTGATGGGCTCGTCGTTCTTCTTCTCCCAGTTCTTCGTGTACGTCCAGGGCAGCTCGATCCTGCGCGCCGGACTCCAGACGCTGCCGATGTCCCTCGCGATGGTGGTCGTCAGCCCGTACGCGGGCCGGCTCGCCGCCCGCTACGGCTTCCGCGTCGTGGTCACCACAGGGCTGGGCCTGGCCGGACTGGGGTTGCTGGCGCTCGGCACGGTGCACGCCGACACCGGTTACGGGAACGTGTGGTGGCGGCTGGCGGTCGTCGGCACCGGCTTCGCCCTGACCATGTCCCCGCTGACGGGAGCCGCCATCCAGTCGGTCAGCCCGCAGGAGGGCGGTCTCGCCTCGGGCATCAGCAGCACCACCCGGCAGATCGGCGCGGTGCTCGGCGTGGCGGTGCTCGGGGCCGTCGTCCGTACCCGGGAGTCCGGCGGCGCCTCCTTCGAGGCCGGTCTCAACAGCGCGTTCGTCGCGGCCGGCGCCGTCACCCTGGCCACCGCCGTGTTCACCGGCCTGTGGCTGGCGAGGTCCCGGACCGCAGAGACCGCCCAGGCCCCGGAGGCGGCCACCGCCCCGGCATCGTCGGCCCTTGATCTCAACCGGAGTTGAGGTTGCAGGATGACCGGCATGACCACCGAACCCCCGGCGCACACCGCCGATATCGAGGCGATCCGTCAGGCCGTCGCCACCGTCGAGCGCTCCCAGCAGCGCAAGGACCCCGACGCGTTCCTCGCCCTCTTCCGGCCCGACGCGGTCTGGACGACGGGCCACGGCAAGGTACTCATCGGCCTCGACGCGATCTCCGAGTTCACCCGGACCGTGCTCCCCGCCTCCGAGTTCGACGGCAAGGTCACCTACGAGGTGGCACACGTCCTCTTCATCCGCCCGGACGTCGCGGCGGTCAAGGTGCGCCAGCGCTATGTGACCCCGGACGGGGAGAGCGAGGGCGCCCCGCTGTACGTGATGAGCCGGGCGGACGACGGGCGGTGGCTGCTGACCGCCTGCCAGAACACGCCGGTCGTGGCGGGCTGACGGGGCGCCGGACCACCCCTCGGCGGGCCGACCGCTTCGGCGCCGGTCAGTCCGCCAGGTCCTTCTCGAGGAGCGTGAACGACTTGGGCGCACCGCCCGGCTGCGGTTTGCCCTCCTTGCGTCCGGCCACCCTGTAGCCGGCGCCGAGGTAGTACGCGGTCAGGGGCTCGTTGCCCGCCAGGCAGTCCAGGCGCACCAGGGTCCGGCCCGCCTCGGCCACCCGGCGCTCGGCGGCGTGCAGGAGCCGGCGCCCCGTGCCGGAGGGGACCCGGGCCCGGTCCACCATCAGCCGGTGCACGTAACCGGCCGGGACCGGCTGCGGGCCCCAGGCGTCCTCGTCCTGCCACCACAGCTCCCAGGCCCCGACCGCCCGGCCGCCGGCCTCCGCGAGCCACACCTCCCCGGTCTCCATGATCCGGCGGAAGTGGTCCTCGCCCAGCTCACCGGGGTGCCACTGGCCGGTGACCCCCTGGGCGAGCAGCCGCCGGGCCGCGTCGTCGCGCAGCCGTACGAGGGAGGCGAGGTCGGCGTCACGGGCGCGCCGGAAGCGCAGGTCTTCGGGGCACGGGTTCAGGTCGTTCACCGCGCGATCTTCGCACGCGCGTACGACGTCGGGTGCGGGGAGGCGGGGCCTCCGCGCACCCGGTTCACGTCAGGCCGAGCCCTCCTGCGGCTTCGGCGCGATGACGGAGAACGCGCCGCCCTGGGGGTCGGCCAGGACCGCCATGCGGCCGGCGACCATGTTGAAGGCGGGGGCCAGGACCGTGGCTCCGGCGCGGACGGCGGCGGCCTGGATGTCGTCCACGCTGTCCACGTTGAAGTACGGCTGCCAGTGCGGTGTGACGCCGGGCGGCATCTGGCTCATGTCCATCATTCCGCCCACCGCCCGCCCGGCGACCTGGAACTCGACGTAGCCTTCGGCGCCCTCCATCTCGGAGCGCGCCGTCGTCACCGGCAGGACGGCCGAGTAGAACGCGGACGCCGCCGCCAGGTCGGGCGTGACCAGCTCGCTCCAGATCAGCGCGCCGTGCTCGTTGACGATGGCCGCACCGCCGAAGGTGCCGGGCTGCCAGAGGCCGAAGACCGCGCCCGCCGGGTCGGCGATCACGCCCATCCGGCCGAGGTCCATGACGTCCATCGGGGGCACGACCGCCCGGCCGCCCGCGTCGGTGACGGAGGCGACGGTGGCGTCGATGTCGTCCGTCGAGAGGTACGTCGTCCACGCCGTCGGCGGCATCGGGTCCGGCACCGTACCGTCCGGGTTCATCGCCTTCATGATCCCGGCGACCGCCTTGCCCTTCAGCGTGCAGACGGTGTAGCCGCCCTGCTCGGGCGGGCCCACCTCGCCCTGCCAGCCGAAGAGGTCGCAGTAGAAGTCGATGGCGGCCTGCTGGTCGGGGACCATCAGGTCGATCCAGCAGGGGGTGCCGGGCTGATAGGGACTGTTCACTTCGGGCACGGATGCCTCCGGGAGGCGCTCGGGGACGGACGGGCCGTCCTTACCCGGGGGGCGCGCGAGCGGAATCGACCCGTACGGGTGATGCGCGCGTGGCCCCGGGAATCAGCCCGCGATCCCCGGCACCACCAGGCCCGATTCGTACGCGATGACCACCGCGTGGGTGCGGTTCTGCGCGCGCCGAGCTTGGTCAGCACGTTGCCCACATGCGTCTTCACCGTCTCCAGGCTCACCCGGCACAGCCCGGCGATCTCCGGATTGGACAGGCCGGTGGCCATCAGGCGGAGCACCTCCCCCTCCCGGACCGTGAGCGCCGCCCGCGGCAGCGCTTCGGCGGAGCCGCGCGGGCGGGCGGCCACCACCCGGCCGAGGGCCGCCGGGAAGAGGATCGCCTCACCGGCGGCGACGACCCGTACCGCCTCCGCGATCCGGGGCCTTCCCGGCCTCCACACCCTCGCCGCAGGCATCGGCCGTGACCGCGATGCCGTCATCGCCGGCCTCACCCCGCCCTGGAGTTCCGGCATCGCCGAAGGACACGTCAACCGAATCAAGATGCTCAGACGCCAGATGCTCGGACGGGCCGGCTTCGCCCTCCTCCGCAAACGCGTCCTGCTCTACTCATGAGCCGCAGGTCAGACCGCATCATCAAGGAGCCCGAAGCCCTCCGGGAGCCCTTCCAAGAACTCCCGCCGCGCGGGGTCGGACTCCGCTTCGGCCATCGTCCCGAGCAGGTCGATCAACTCGCTCCGCTGGTCGCTCGACAGCTTCCTGACCAGGTGGGCGACACCCTCCAGGACCTTCACGGCGTCGTCCGGATCCATCTGCTCGTCTTCACTGCCCTCGATGAACCACAGGACGTCGACCAAAACCTCGGCCAAGGCATGGGTCAGAGACGAGTACACGGGCGTCAAGGCGGTCTCCCAGCAGGTCACGACAGCAGAGTCCGGCCATCCCACCACACACCACCGACATCCCTCATGCCCCGGAACGCCGGTGCCGAGCAGCTCCGCTCCGAGGGCGCGACCGGCGTCCACGACGTCCCCGGACGACGGCGGGCGACCACGCCCGCGGAAGCCGCCGCGCACTTCTCCTTCGCGTGACAGCCCTCAGTACCAGGGCCGCGCGTCCGCCGTGGGCAGTGGCCGCAGGCCCGGCCAGCGTTCGAGCAGGCGGGTGGCCAGGGCGGAGCAGAGGCGGCCGAGGGTGTGCAGGTGGTCGTGGTCGCGGGTCAGGCCGGCGACCACGTCCAGGCGGTGGACGAGGCGTTCGCGGGCGGAGACGTAGCCCCACTCGAAGTCCTCGACGGGCACCCGGGCGAGCTGGTCCGCCGTGCCCCGGTGGGCGCGCTCGACGAGGGCGTCGCCCTGGATCAGCCAGGCCGCGCACGCGTCGGCGAGGTCGCCCGGGACGTCCGTACCGGTGAGGCCGCGCCAGGTGGTGCGGTAGACGGCCTCGACCTCGGTGAGCGGGGCCGCGGTGACCGAGAGGGCGCACCAGCAGGTGGGGAAGCCGATGCGGAAGTAGGCGAGCTCCATCAGGCCGTTGCCGAGCGCGGCCCGTTCGAAGTCGACGAAGCGGACGCCGTCGGCGGTGCGCAGGTCGTTGCCGGGGCAGGGGTCGCCGTGCAGCAGCGCGTGATGCCCGGTGGGGTCGAGGCGCTGGAGGAGACCGGCGAGTTCGTCCGGCACCGCGGCCGGTACGGGCACGTCGAGCGCGGCGGCCAGGGCGAGAAAGGACTCCGCGTCGGCGGCCGTCGGGCCCGTCCAGGCCGGGAGGGCGCCCGCGTCGTCGGGCCCGGTCAGGGCGTGCAGCCGGGCGAGCGCGTCGGCGTACCCGGGCATCCAGTCGTCGGTCCGGCCGAGGTCGTCCACGTACTCGAGGACCAGCACCCGCGCGGCCGGGTCCGCGGCGAGCAGGGCGGGGGCCACGGAGCCGCGGCCCGCGAGCCGCAGTCCGGCGAGCTCCCGCGCGAAGCGGGCGTCCGCGTCGGCGCCGGCGTCCCCGTCGTCGGTGATCTGCTTGACGATCACCGGCCGTCCGTCGGCCCGCCGCACCCGCCAGACCCGTGACCGGGGGCTGCTGTCCAGGGGTTCGGCCTGCCCGGGGACACCGCCCACGGCGGAGAGCAGTGTTTCGGTCAACGGGAGTGAGTGCGGCATGGGGAGGAGCGTACGACCTGCTCAGCCGCCCCGGGCCCGCTCGACGAGCGCCGCGACCCCGTCCAGCAGCCGTTCGAGGCCGAAGGCGAAGAGTGTGCCGAGTTCCAGGTCGAACTCCTCGTCGCCGAAGAGCGTGGAGAGGGTCGGGTAGGACCCGGCGGTCTGGATGCTCTCCATGCGGGTCTCGTGGGACGCCATCCATTCCTCGGGCGTCATCCCCGTCTCCTGCCACGCCTGCGACTCCAGCTCGACGGCTGCCGCGATGCCCTGCGCGTATCCGAGGAGAGTGAGGTGTACGTAGATCATCTGGGTCGGCGTCAGGCCCAGGCCCTTCAGGGCGCTGAGGGCCCGTTCGGTGTAGCGCATCGCATGGGGCGAGGCCGTCGGGCGGGTGAGTGCGGACATGGCGCGCGCCATCCACGGGTGGCGCAGGTACAGGGCCCACAGCCACCGCACCTCCCGCTCCAGCCGTGCCCGCCAGCCTGCCGGGCACGGCCCGGACGGAGCGCCCTCGAACACCGCCTCCGACATCAGCCGGACGAGTTCGCCCTTGCTCGGGACGTGGCGGTAGAGCGCCATCGTGGACACCCCGAAGTCGGTGGCGATCCGGCGCATGGAGAGCGCGGGGAGTCCTTCGACGTCGGCGAGGGCGATCGCGGCGTGCACGATGCGGTCCCGGGTGAGGCCGTGCTGCGGGGCCGCGGGCCGGGCGCGCCCGGACTCGGCGACCACGGTGCCGACGCCGGGGACGGCACGTACCAGGCCCTCCTGGTTCAGGGCGGCGAGCGCCTTCGTCGCGGTCGCCATGGCGACGCCCCAGTCCTGCGTGATGCGCCGGGTGGAGGGGACGCGGTCCCCGGGGGAGAGCTCGCCGGCGGCGATGCGGCGGCGGATGTCCCCGGCGATGCGGAGGTAGGGCGGTTCCTTGGGCACGGCCGTACTGTACTAGTGCGCTGGGGAGCCAACAGGCCCCTGAAGAAGGGCCTGACTCCGGTGCACTAGGCAGCTGCTTGCGGTGTACGCGGGTGCATCGCTTTCCTGCCGTTCATGGAAACCGACACCTCCCGCCCCCGCGCGGGGCGCAAGGAATGGACCGCCCTCGGCGTCCTGATGCTGCCACTGGCCCTCGTCTCGATGGACGTCTCCGTCCTGTACTTCGCGATTCCGTACATCAGCCAGGACCTGGAGCCCAGCGCCACCCAGCAGTTGTGGGTCCTCGACATGTACGGCTTCGTGCTCGCCGGGCTGCTCATCCCGATGGGTGCACTCGGTGACCGCCTCGGCCGGCGCAAGCTGGTGCTCGTGGGAGCGGCCCTCTTCGCGGTGGCCTCGGCGGCTGCCGCGTACGCGCACACGGCCGAACTGCTCATCGCGGTGCGGGCGTTGCTCGGTGTGGGCGGCGCCGCGCTGATGCCGTCGACCCTCGGCGTGATCCGCAATCTCTTCCACGACGCCCGGCAGCGCGGCCGGGCGGTGGGCCTGTGGACCGCCGTGATGACGACGGGCATCTCGCTCGGACCGGTCGTGAGCGGTCTGTTGCTGGAGCACTTCTGGTGGGGATCGGTGTTCCTGATCAACGTGCCCGCGATGGCGCTGCTGCTCGTCCTCGTGCCGTTCCTGGTGCCGGAGTCCCGGGCGGCGAGGAGCGCGCGCTTCGACCCGCTGAGCGCGGTGCTGTGCCTGGGGGCCCTCCTCCTGGTCATCTACGGCATCAAGGAGTGGTCCCGGCACGGTTACGAGCTGCTGCCCGCGCTCGCCGTCGGTGCGGGGCTGGTGCTCGGTGCCGTGTTCGTACAGCGGCAGAGCCGCGTCCCGCATCCGATGATCGACCTCGGCCTGCTCGGCCGGCGGGCCTTCGGCGGCCCGGTGCTCGCGAATCTCCTCGCGATGTTCTCCACGGTCGGGATGGCCGTCTTCGTCACCCAGTACCTGCAGTCGGTCCTCGGCCTGAGCCCGTTCCGCGCCGCGCTGTGGAGCCTGGTGCCGTCCGCCGGAGTGGCGGTCGCCGTCCCGGCCGGAGCGGCACTCGCGCGGCGTGTCGACCGGGCGTACGTGATGGGAGGCGGGTTCCTCGTCTCCGCCTGCGGGTTCCTCTGGCTGTCCCAGGTCCGGACCGACTCGGCGCTGTGGTTCGTCCTCGCCGGCGGCTCCGTGTACGCGGGCGGCCTGGTGGCCGCGATGACGCTGGCCAACGAACTCGCCCTGGGCGCGGCACCGCCGGAGCGCGCGGGGTCGGCGGCGGCCGTGCTGGAGTCGGGCCAGGAGCTGGGCGGCGCGCTGGGCATGGCGATCCTGGGGTCCGTCGGGGCCGCCGCCTACAGCCGGGACATGACCGGTGCGCTGCCCTCGGGCGTACCGCAGGCCGACGCCGTACGCGAGACGCTGGGCGGTGCCACGGCCGTCGCGGCACACCTGCCACACGCGTCGGCCCACGCCGTGCTGGCGGCGGCGCGCGACGCCTTCACGCATGGGATGAGCATCGCGGCGGTCGGCGCGTCCGCCGTCATGGCCGGGGCGGGCCTGCTGTCCCTCACGTGGCTGCGGGGCGCGGGGAGGACGGCGGACGCGGGCGCGGAGCGGGAGCCGGCTACGGCGGCGTAGCGCCGGTACGCGGTCGGTGGAGGTAGAACAACTCCGGGTCGCCCTCGTCGAGGCCGTGGAGCAGTCCCGCCGGGGTCCAGCCGGCCCGCTGGAGGAGGCGTTGCATCGGCTGGTTGGACACGTTGGTCGACGTGAACAGCTTGGGAGTGGTGCACGAGGCGGCCACGGCGTCCAGCAGCCGGTGCCCCACGCCCCGGCCGCGGGCCTCCGGAGCGACCATCAGCATGGTGACGAAGCCCTGCTCGAAGAACGTGTACTCGAGCACGCAGTACGCGAGCGACCCGGTCGCGTCCTGCGCCACGTACGCCAGTCCCTGCTCGCACCACTTCACGATGCTCGCGCGCCGCCCGGCGTCTCCCCCGGCCGCGACCGGGTCGATTTCCGCGAGGGCGCCCGCGTCCGTGGGGAGCGCGCGGCGCACCACGATCCCGCTGCGCTCCTCGGTATCCCTGTCCATGCGTGAATGCTGTCATCCCGGAGGGGCGGGGCCGGATTGGCCGGTTGCGGTGACTGCTGGGGCGGCGAGCGCCTCGCGTACGGCTGCGAGCGCCGGTTCGTGCGCAGACTTGTCCTGACCGAGGACCGCGTCGACCAGCGACAGGACAGGGGAATCATGACCAACGAACCGTTCTTAGCGATGTTGGCCACTGTTGGCCGAATCGCATGAGCCCGGACTTGTCCGGTGACCCCGCGAACGGTGTTCGGGGTCGGGGAACAGCGCGAGTTGGTCACCTTGGCCCGGTCGAGTCTGGTCGCCCGTGGGGGGCGTGCTCGCTGTCCTGGGTGGGTTCGCGGTCCCACGTGCCCTCGGGACGGGCAGGGCCTGGCCGGTAGCTCTCCGCGCAACGATCCTCTGGTCGCGTGCGGTCACACCTGGCCGTCGCCGTGCTCGGTGCCCGAGGGCGCGTCGTCCAATAGCCACCGAGGCACCGTGGTGCCGGGTGACGGTGGTCTGCTGGTTGGTCTGCTGGAGCGGGGCCTTCCAGTACCTCTCGCCCCAGATGCTGGTGTAGGCGGGGTCGACGGCGATGACGACCAGGCCCGCGTGGAAGGCCATCGAACGCAGGCGCTCGCGGAACTTGGCCGTGGGGATGCCCGCGACGGTGCGACGGAACGTCTTGCCGCGCTTGCCGCGGCCCATGGTCTCGCGGCCGGTGGCGCGGGCGTCGTCGAAGCCGAGGTTCTCGATCGCGATGCCCGCGCACTGGTGGGCGCGGGCTGTGCGCAGGAGTTCGGAGATCGCTGCGCGGAGCCGGCCGTCGCGCCGGGAGGCCGGTCCGGTGAGGTCGAGGGGGATGGCGATCGGGGCGCCGACGGGGTTGCCGTGGACGTCGAGGACGTACGCGGCAAGGTGGTCGGCGTTCAGGTCGACCGCGAGCAGGTGCTTCCCTGACTCGCGGAGTTCCTCCGGCGCGGGCAGTGCGGCCGCCTCAACACCCCAGGACGCGTCCAGGTACCAGCGGCCTCGGGCCGGGTCGTGGACGAAGTCGTAACGCACGGCCCGGTTCGCGGTTGCCCGGTCCAGCCACTTCTCGCGGTGGTGGTTGAACCGCACGGTGAAGGAGAACCGGTAGCGGCCGCGGGGGGCATTCGCGAGATGCCGCAGGGATTCGGGCAGCACCATCGTGACCTCGCCCGTGGCGGGGTCGACGGTGATGGTGTAGTTGCCGTACGGGGCGCCGGACTCGCCATCCGCCGTCAGGAACAACCTGGCGGATTCCCACCGCTGCCGCCATTCCTGCTCGGTCAGCTGTGCAGCGTCGAGGTTGTGGCGGGCCTTCAGTAGGCGCCGGCCCCCGACCGTGACCGTGGGGCGGCCGGCTTCGATGCGCTCCTCGACAACGGCCAGTCGGCCGGTGAGGACCTGAAGCCGGCGCTGCTTCTCGAAGCGTTCAGCCCGAGTCGGGTAACCGCGCACGCCGGACTTCGAGCGCTGCCCGCACGGTGCGGCCAGCCGCTTCTCCACGGTGCGCACGGCGCGGCGCAGAAAGGCCCGCTCGTCGAACAGGGCCCGGGTCGACAGCTGGTACTGGTCCTCGCAGGCGCGGGTCATGGCCCCGGCCCAGCGGGAGGAGGAGACGGCCGTGAGGGACTTCTTGCGCGGTGCGCGCTGGTTGTCCTTCGCGGCGACCTTGCCGAGGCTGATGCGCCGGGCCAGGTCGCTGCGCTGGTGGTGGCCGAGGTGTTCGCCGACCAGGCGCAGCACCTGCTCGTCCCGCTCGTCGACGCGGGCACGGTCACGTATGCGGGCGCCGGTGGGAGCGGAAACGGTGAAGGGGGCCGAGATCGTCCGCAGCTCGCGCTTCCTCCTGATGCGCTTGCCCACGATCACAGCCCCCTTCCGTTGCGGGTCTCCAACCAACAAGAAAGATCGTACACATAGCCAACCGTGGCCTACAAATCAGGCGCCTCGGTGGTGGACTTCACCGCCGACGTGAGCGCGCGAGCCTTCGCCGAACGGGCCCCGTACAACCTGCCGGAGAACGAGGTGACGACCGCGAGCATGTCCCGCACCAGGTCCCCCTCCTCACTCCCGTCCAGCTCTTCGTCCCCGCCCGCGACCTCCAGCCGGCACCCCCACGACGGCAACACCACCTCCGCCAGCAGGCCGGTCCCGAACCGGGCCAGCCGCTCATCGTGCGTCACCAGCAACACCGTCACCGCATCCGCCTGACAGGCCCGCAGCGCACGCCGCATCCCCTTGCGCTTGTCCGACAGCCCCGAGGCGACATCGGTGAACTCCCCGGCCACCGGCCGGCCACCGGCCGCCCGACGCAGCCGCTCCATCTGCCGGTCCAGGTCCCCCTCGGCCCGCTGCCGGTGCGAAGACACCCGCCCGTACAACACCACCGAACCGGTCGCCGACACGGCCGGAGTCCCGCGACGCCGGGCCAGCGCGTCCAAGTCAGCGACCCGGAACACCCGCCGGCCACCCGGCGAACGGCGGTCCTCCAACACCCCCTCCAGGGTGTAGCGGCGCAACGTCCTCGTGGACACCCCCAACCGCTTCGCCGCCTTACCCGTAGAGATCCATTCCTCAGCCGCATCACTCATATGGGGGACTGTATGACCAACCCTGGCCTACAACCGAATCAGCGGCTGTCAACCCGCAATCCGAACTGCGTCCTGACGACCGGCAACAACGCCTACGGGCAGGGGCTCGACATCGTCGTCGAGGGCCCGGCCGTACGCGTCACCGGCCTCCCGACGCTGGAACGCCTCGCCGCGCTGTGGATGGCGAAGATCCGGTGGCCGTACGACGCCGTCGAGGACGGCTTCCGGCACCGGCCGGAAGGGCCCCAGCCGGAGACCTCCGGTGTGCCGGGCGAAGTGGTCCCGGTGTTCGCCGTCCGGCCGTCGAAGATCCTGGCGTTCGGCCGGGGGGACGAGTTCAGCCAGACCCGGTTCCGGCCCTGAGACGGGCGGCGCGGCCGAGGCGGAAACCCGCCCGCGACCGCCCGGGGGGCAGTCGGCGCGCAGAACGGCCGGTATCGCAAGGGAGGAGCATGGACGAGTCCCGACCGGCCGGCCGGCCGTCACCCCGAACCCGGATGCAGGGGCTGCCCTTCGACCGGCTCGGCCTCCGCCGCACGCGTGGAGAGGTCCGCCGTGCTCTCGTAGCCGATGAAGTCGCCGCGGAACAGCGGAACAGACATGAGTGCGAGGCGATGTACTCATCCAGGTCCATGTCGTCATGGGACAGGACACCGGGGTTCTCCTCCGAGTCGGCGATCATCGCCGCCAGGTAGCGGGCATGTCGGCCGGTGATCCGTCCTTCGGCGACGGAGTACAAGGGCCCTGAAGTGGCCGGTGCGTCCCGCCGGCTGCGGGCCTTGGGCGGCTCTCCCTGCGCCGCCCGTCGAGCCTGACTCCTTCGTCCCACGGCCGGTCCACGACGCGGGACGGTACCCGGCGCCGGTCTGACCCCGGATATCACGCATTCGGGCTGGTCTGTCCGGCAGTCCCACCGGTTCCGGTGGCCGTCCGTTGATGGACTGCGAGCCTGGAAGCTACTGGGCGGGAGCGGGGGCGTGGTGAAGCATCGCCGCGACGCCGGCGTCCGAGGGGGTGTAACTGACGCCTCGAAGGATGGCGACGGGGACTCCGCGCCCGCGTTGGCCGAGGATGATTCCGGCGGCGGCGGCGATCATGTCGGTGAGGGTCTCTTCCTGCCGTTTCCCGTCGTGCTCGGTGAGTCGCAGGGGTGCGACTCCGGCGGCGCCGATGGAGATGCAGGTGGCACCGCGGCGGTCGGCGCGGCCGTCGGAGTCGGCGATGACGACCGCGATCTTTACGCCGGCTTGGGTGCTCAGTGCATCGCGCAGGGCGCGGGCGGAAGCGTCGGGGTCTTCGGGAAGCAGCCAGGCGCCTTCGGTGCCGGCCCGGTCGATTCCGGCGGACGTGAGCTGGTGGCCGAGGGTATGGCGCGCGATGATCGGGCCGCGTTCGGTGGCGAGGAAGTGCTCGGTGGAGTGGTCCAGGATGAGCTGGACCACTGCGGCCGGCTTACCGGTACGCGCTGACAGCTCTACGGCTTCGGCGGAGGGCGTCACGTCGGCCAGGTCGACGTAGCGCTTCTCGGCGATCGATACGATCTTGCTCGCGACCACCACGACGTCCCCGTCGAGCAGCTCGGTGCCGGTTCGGGAGAGGACCTCGGTGATCGTGCCGGCGAGGTCGTCACCGGGCTGGAATTCGGGGAAGGGCTCCAACGAGAACGCGGAGAACCCGGAAGTGGGGGGCGATGCGGCGGTCATGGTGCTCCTGTCGCAAGGTCTGCGCGTAGGCGGTCGTGCGTGGCGTTCAGTATCTGGGCCCGTTGCAGCGGGGTGGCGTACTGCGCGCGGGTGAGCCAGTCACAGACGCGGTACAGGTAGTGCGGCCAAAGTCGGCCGGCTGTTTCGGTCGGTGGTGTACCGGAGGTGACGGCCCGCCAGGCGCCGGCGAGGTGCAGCGCCCAGAGTTCACCATCGTATCCGGCGGGCCCCGCACCGAGGCCGGTGAGCGCTGCCACCATGTCCCGCACCCGGCCGGGTGGCAGGGTGCGGTCGGTTGCCCGGTAGACGGCCGCGCCGCTGCGGGCTGGTGCGGGCGGCAGCGGCCACGTCGCGGTCAGGTGCAGCAGGATCGGAACGGCCTGATGGAAGATCGCCGGCAGGTGATCGAAGGATCCGGCGTGGGCCTTGGGTTCCTTGAGCCGCACGGAGTTGACGGGCCCGGTCGCGGCGGCGGTCAGCAGCAGGAACGCGTCGATGCCGTAACCGGCGACGCACTGCGCGAGTTCGCCCGGTAGCTCGGCCGCGGCCTGCTGGGCGGCGGCGAGCGCTCGACGGGACAGCACGAGGTCGCCGGCCAGCGGCTGCGGGACGTCGAGCCCGGTGGCGGCGGCGATCAGGGGCCGGGCCACGTGGTTGGTGAGGTTGGCCTCGTCCCAGTGCCGGGGGTAGTCGGCGATGGCGACGGACGCCCCGGCGCGGACCTGGTCCAGGAGCGCGCGGTAGACGGCCGGGTCCGGGTTGCGGGTGTCGGTGTCGGCGATCAGCACTGACTCGGCGCCGGCGAGTTCCGGACGCCGGAGCGCGGCCAGGATCTGCGCGCCCTTGCCGCGTGGCAGCCCGGTCAGGCCGAGTGCTTCTGCGTGGGTAGGGGTGGCGGCGAAGGCGTGGGCGGTGTCGGGGGCGTCGGATGAGTCGGCGTGGACGATCACCGCGCGTACGTCGTTCAGCGCCAGGTCGACGGCGTTGGTGACGGCGGAGATCGTCGACGGTTCGTTCCGGCTGGGCAGGATCGCGGCGGTGCGGTCCGGGCTCACATGTACCTCGTGGTGATCAGGTCGGCGGCGGTCTGCGGGTCGGGGGCGTACAGGTAGCTGTACGGGTGCTGTTCGAGGCGGGCGATCAGGTGGGTGCGCCAGCGGGCGAGCGCCGGATCGTCCAGCGGCCAGACCGGCCCGTACGGTGCGCCGGCGGGGCCGGTCAGCGGGGTGGGGAGTCCGCTGATGTACCGGGCCAGTGCCTCGTGGAGACGCAGCTGCTCGTTCGCGGAGAACGGGGTGGCGTCGGTGATCTGCGGTTGGGGGACGGCAGGGTGGACGGTCAGGCGGATGACGCCCGCGAGCGGCACCGGGGCCCGGAGGAACGGGGCCAGGGTGACGAGGGGCTTCGGGGCCTGCCACAGGCCGGGGTCGGCCGGGCGGACCGCGGCGGTCGGCTTCCCGGGCAGGATCAGCAGGTCCGGCCCGGCTTCGGCCAGGACGGTCAGGTCGTCGCCGGCGTGCGTCCAGCCCTGTGCGCCGAGGGCGAGGCCCACGCTGGTCTTGCCCGCGCCCTTGTTCCCCAGCAGGAGGATGCCCTGCCCGCTCGGGGTGACCGCGGCGTTGGCGTGGAGGGTGAGCATCTGCCGCTGCTGGCGCGCACGTTCCAGCGCAGTGTAGGTGACGTACGCGAGGGTCGAGGTGTGGGCGGCCTGGTGGGGCAGGTTCAGGTGCACGGTCTGCCCGTGCACGCGGACGGCGGGCTCGGGGCCGGTGTCGGACACGGTGAGCACCGGGCCGTCCATGGCGCTACCAGGCGGTGCAGGGGCAGGGTGCCAGCCGCCGGGGAGCCGGTCGGCCGCCGTGACGGCCGGGCCGGTGTCCAGCCCCGGCGGGAGTTCCAGCGCGGAAGTGAGGTGGCCGGTCGTCACGGCGGCCCGGGTCATGACAGCGTCGGTGCGGCAAGTTCGGCCAGCAGCTCGGACACCGGCAGCACGGTGGGCAGGTAGCGCCGGTGCTCGACGAGGTCGGGCACCCAGTCCGTGCGCTGGAGCACCTCGCGGACCACGTCGGCGTGCGCAGGGTCGGTGTGCGCGGCCGCGACGTCGAGCGAGGCCGGCTCGGGATAGGGGTCGCCGTTGCGCCACATCACCGCGACGCGGCACGGGGCACCGGTCTTCTCGGCCAGCGCACAGGCGGCCTCGTCGACGAGCCAGCCGCCGACCTTCCCGACGTGGTAGGCGGGGTTCTTCCCGAACAGAGCCTCGTTGCCGGCCTGCTGCCCCGGCGTGATGAGCCCGGACCGGGCGTTCCCGCGGCCGACGAGTCCGTCCTCGCCGTAGTCGATGGCCGACCCGGACACGGTGAAGTACTGCCCGGACAGCGGGCCGGTGCGGGTGTTGCGGGTATTGCAGACCACCGTCATCGGGCCGTCGAGGCGCTCACGCAGCTGCGCGGTGAGGGTCAGAACGGTGTCGGTGACCGCATCCTCGAACTCGGCGCTGCTGGCCAGGTGCCCGGCGACGGCCGGAACGCACACCGTGACGTTCAGGGCGCGGCCGGTGCGGATGACCAGGGCCTTGATGTCGCTGCCGGCCCAGGGCTGGCGGCGGAACCAGGCCTCGGTGAGCAGCGCGACGGTTTCGGCCGTGGTGCGCGGCGAGGTGCTGACGAGGAACGCGGTGTCGTTGGAGAAGGCCCTCGGCCGCTCCGGCAGGTCCTCCAGCCCTCGCGGGGCGAACCAGTACGGGAACTTCGAAGAGTCCGTCGTCTCGTGGCGGGCGGCCCAGGTGATGCGCTCGTACCCGGGGAGCGCGGTGCGCAGCTGCTCGGCGGCGGCGCCCTCCAGGATCTCGCGCACCGGGATCGCCCGGCCGTCGAACGTCGTGGAGATCCGGCCGCCGAAGACGATCCGTACGGGGCGGTCGTACGTACCGTCCGCGTCGCCAAAGCGGGCGCGGCCGCCGAGGACGGCGACCTTGTCCAAGTTGTGGTGGAGGACCGCGCCGAACTGGGCCAGGCAGTACTCGCTGTAGCGGATCGAGGCGAGCTCGGCGATGCCGTCGGCCAGGGTGTCGGGGTGTCCGATGCCCTTGCGCTCGACTACCTCGACGTCGAGGTCATGAGGCAGTACGAGCCGCAGGAACGGTGCGCGCGGTGCGGTAGGCATGGTCGATGACCTCCAGGGTGCGGCGGAGCTCGGGCAACGGGAAGAGGCAGGGGTGGAGCGGGCCGGTGTCACCGGCGGGCAGGGCGCGGTACATGGCCAGGCGCAGCGCCAGGTCGTCGGGGGCGGACTGCGGGCGGCCAAGCCCGGCTTCGAGGTTCCGGCCGCGTACGTGCAGCTCCTTGCCGAGGTCGAGGTGGAGGGTCACGTCGTGGCGTCGGGGCTCGTCGCTGTCGACCCGGGCGTCCACCGTCAGCACGGCCCCGCTCTCGAAGAGGACCGTGGCGGTGACGCGGTCCTCGGACTCCCCCCACTGCCGCACGCGGTGCACCTCGGCCGTGGAGGACCGGACGGGCCCCGGCGGCAGGAGACGCAGCGCGAGCGCCAGGCCGTGGATGGCCTGCTGGTGCAGGATGCCGCCCGCGGTCGCGTACCGGGTGCGCCAGTCCCGGTAGTAGCCGCGGTCCCGGCGGCACACCAGGCGCACCGCGGCCCGGCGGGCCGTCGGGGACTGGTTGAGGAGCCAGGCCAGGCCGGGGGCGAAGTGCGGCTGGAAGGCGACGAAGATCCGGCGGTCCTCTTCGGCCGGCTCAAGGTCGGCCGGGGTGATCGCGGCGGGTTTCTCCACCAGGACGACCGCCCCAATTCGGGCGGCCGCGCGGGCGGCCACCAGGGCAGAGCCCGGCGGGGTGGCCACCACGACCACATCGGGGGCGTACTCCTTCAACGCCGTCTCCCAGCCGGGGACCAGCGGAACACCGGAGGGAGGCTTGGCGACCGGCGAGGGGTCGGCGACCGCCACCAGGTCCAGCCCTTCGGCGTGGGTGAGGGCATCGGCGTGCTTGGCGCCGACCTCGCCGCAGCCGATGAGCAGCACCCGCCTCACGCCAGGCCGCCCGGGACCGTCGCGCGCAGGAACGCGGCGCCGAGCGTCAGCGCCTCACCGGGCGTGGCGCGCACGTGGGTCTCCAGGGCGTACGGAAGCCCCGGCCGCGCCCGGTGCAGGGCAGGCAGCAGCTCCCCGTACGGCACGGCACCGGTGCCCGCCGCGACGAAGTCCTTCTTGCCGTCGTCGCGGGGCCGGTAGTCCTTGATGTGGACGTACTCGGCGTACGGGGCGAGCGCTTCCACCGCCTCGGCGGTGCCGTGGCCGACCTCGAACAGGTTCCCCAGGTCGAGCCACAGCCCCAGCCCGGGATGCGCCTGGAGGACATCGAGAAGGGCGGCCGGCCCGGTAATCGTGCACACCGGCTCGTTCTCCAGCAGCAGCCGGACCCCGGCTCGCTCGGCCGCCTTGAGGGCGTACGGCAGCAGCGGATCGTCGCGGAAAGTCTCCGTCTGCTCGCCCACGGACAGGTGGGAGAAGACGCGGACCCGGTCCGTGCCGAGAAGCCCGGCGACGGTGAGCGCCCGGTCCACCCACCGCTCCCGGTCCTCAATGGGGACCCGAGTCGGGAAGCCGAAGCTGTCGACGCGGCCCGGGGTGGCTTCGGGGCGGCACCACTTCCACAGCGGCGACGCCAGCGCCGCCACCCGTAGCCCCCGCTCGTCGGCCAACTGCCGTACGCGGCGGACCTGCCCGTCTTCCAGCACGAGCGCGTTCGAGCCGTAAGCGGTGCGGATCTCCAGGTGACGCACGCCGAGGGCCAGGGCCAGGTCCATGCCGACTGCGGGGTCCTGGCCCAGCTCGTCGGGGTTGAGCACGGTGAATCCCTGCACAGGGGTCTCCTTGTCGATACCGAGGGTGGGACAGCAAGGCCGCGCGCCCCGCCAGAGACAGGACGCGCGGCCAGGGCTGGAACTACCGGCCGCCGCCGGGCGGGGGAGGCGTCGGGAGCGGGCCCGGAGGCGGCGGCGGGGGGCCCGGCTCGGGAGGGTTCGGCATAGGGACTCCTTCGACCAGTGGTGAACCCGGCATCCGGACGGATGCCAGTGAGGGGGTGCATGCACGGGTGATCGCCCGGCCAGGGGGCGGGCCCGCCGCCCTGCTGGACATGACTGACAGTCAAGCGGCGGTCACTGATCGTCGGTACGGTTGCAGCCGAGGGATGGGTATACGAGGTATACGAGGGGACTGTCATGACCCAGCGCTTACCGAACGAGAAGCTGCGGGCCGCCATCGCGGAGTCGGGATGGACCTACGCCGGTGTCGCGCAGGCTGTCCGCCAAGTCGCGGCAGAGACAGGCCAGATCCTGCGGACGAACAAATCGGCGGTGGATCACTGGATCGCGGGGGCCGTGCCTTCCGGGCAGACGCGCCGCTACCTGACGGTCGCCCTGTCCCGCCGCTTCGGCAGGGCACTCTCCCCCGAGGACCTGGGCCTGCCGGCGCCGCCGGGCTGGGACAGTGACAGCATCGGACTGTCCATCAGCGACGACCCGTTGGACGCTCTGATGCCGATCTGGAGGGGTGACTTGGACCGCCGAAACTTCCTGTCCGGCGCCGCGTACTCGGTCGCGGCCGCCGTTCTGCCGCTGGAGCACGTCGCCGACGTCGCGTCCCGCGCCTCGAAGGCCCGGACCGGGGCCCGAGTCGGGCACGCGGACGTAGCGGCAGTGCGCGACATGATCAGCATGTTCGCGGTGATGGACGAGCGCCACGGCGGCCAGCACGGCCGCTCCGCGCTGGTGCAGTACCTGATGACCGATGTCGCGGCCCTGTGCCGAGGCCGGTTCAGCTCCGAGGAAGACCACCAGCAGATGCTGTCGGCCGCCGCAGTCGGGGTGCACCAGGCCGGGTGGCGGGCCTACGACGGCGGTGAACAGGGCCTCGCGCAGAGGTACTACCTCCAGTCGTACGCCCTGGCGCAGGAGTCCGGGATCACCGGCCACAGCGCCTTCGTCATGCGGACGATGTCCCAGCAGGGCATGAAACTGCGCCGCCCCGAGCACTGCCTGTCCCTCGCCGCGTCAGCCGTGGACCGGATCCACGGGAAGGTCGACACCCAGACCGAGGCGCTGTTCGCCGTCACCCATGCCCATGCCCTCGCCAAGGCCGGCCAGCGCCAGGACGCCGTACGGGAGGTGGACCGGGCCCGTACCGCGCTGGCAGCGGCGAAGGGGGACGAGGTACCTTTCTGGGCGCTGTCGTGGGGTCCGCCGGCCGCCACGGTTCACAGCCGGACCGCGAAGGTCTGGGAGACGCTCGGCGACCGGTCGAGGGCGGCGGCCATGTACGGGGCGGCCGCGGCCAGTCGGCAGCCCGGCACCTACCCCAGGATCGTCGCCCTGGACCTGGTCGCCCAGGCCGAGATGCAGGCCGCCGGAGGCAGCATCGAGCAGGCGTGCGCCACCTGGGGCCGTGCGATGGACCACATGGAAGGCGTCCACTCCGGGCGTACGAGGAAGGCGGTCGGAAGCATGCGCCGCGATCTCAGCCGCTTCCGCGCACGAGGGCTGCGGTGCGCTGTCGAACTGGACGATCGAGCACGTACGTACCTGAGTGACCGCCGGTGAAGCCGTAACGCCCGTACGGCTCGTGCGCGCCCTCCCGCCGGCCTGCTACCTGCCGGGATGACGGCGCAGCGAAAACAGGCTGATTCCGGCCTCGGCCTGCGAGTTGCCGTTGGCGCGGCCGGCAGCGGCCGCGACCAGCAGAGCGGCGAGTGCGGTTACGGCTGCTGCGCTTCGACTGACTGAGTAGAAGGGCCCCATGTGGAAGCCGGTCGCCGTCGTGGCTCAGAACCCACCTGCGGCAGTAACAGCAACCACAGGACGCGCGCGCGAGGCCGAACCGCCCCGCCGCGCGGCCCCTCAGTGGGCGATCGCCAGGCTGAACGGGGCGAAGCCGTAGCGCTGGATGATCGGGCCCAGCATCACGTAGCTGGATTCCAGGGCGCGGGCCGCCGTCAGGGGGCCCAGGTCCAGGAGCCAGTCGTTGTGCCAGCCCACGTCGTGCAGGAGGGCGGAGACGGCGGCCTTGGCGGTCGGGTCGTCGCCGGCGAGGAAGGCGGTGGGCGGGGTCGGGAGGACGGACGGGTCCGTCATGACGCGCTGGTCCATCGTGTTGAGGGTCTTGACCACGCGGGTGTCCGGCAGGGCGCGCTGGATCTCCTCGGCCACGCTGGTGTTCGGGTCCAGCGGGCCTGTCGGGAAGCCGTCCGGGCCGCGTACCGCCGCGTTGGAGACATCGGCCAGGACCCGGCCGCGCAGGGCGGCTGCGAGGCCGCCCAGGAACTGCGCGGCCACCTCGCCCGGGGTCGCGTTGAAGACGACGTCCGCCGCCCCTGCGGCGTCCGCGTGGGCGACCACGCGGACGCCGGTGCCGGTCAGGGCCTCCTGCGGGCGGTCCGGGTGGCCCGAGCCGGCCAGCACGGTGTGGCCGGCGCGGGCGAAGCCGGTGGCGAGGGTGATGCCGACGATGCCGGTGCCGAGGACGGCGACCGTGGTCATGCGCGGGCCTTCCCTGCCGGGACGTACGAGGCGCGGGCCTGCTCGTAGGTGGGCAGCAGGCCCTGCGCGACGGCCTCCGAGAGGGTGGGGGCCGCCGCGTCCTTCTCGGATCTGATGAGGGGTTCCGTGGTGTTCCACGGGATGCCCAGCGCGGGGTCGAGCGCCTGGATGTCGACCATCGTGCCGGGCACGTACTCCTCGGTGCACAGGTAGTTCATGCACGTGTCGTCGGTGAGCGCCAGGAAGGCGTGGCCCAGGCCGTCGGCGAGGTAGACGCCGATGCCCGAGCCCGCCTCCTGGAGCGTCGTGTCGAACATGCCGAACGTCGGCGAGCCGACCCGCAGGTCGACCACGACGTCCAGCGCGGCGCCGCGCACGCACGTCACGAGCTTCGCCTGCCCCGGGGGCAGGGTCGTGCCGTGGATGCCGCGCAGCGTGTTCCGCTTGGAGACCGAGTAGTTGACCTGCCCCACCGAGAACGTCTGGCCCGTGGCGTCGGTCAGCTCGCTGAGCCGCCACGCCTCGAAGAAGAGGCCACGGTTGTCCGACAGCTGCGACGGCGTGATGCGGAAGGCGTCGCGGACCTTCATCTCCTCGATAGCCATGCTTGCTTCCTCGGTACCTCTCGGGAGGGGGCAGGGGGTCGGCCGCTTCGGTCAGCGGGACTGCGTCGCCGGTTCCGGTTCCGGGGCCGGCTCCGGGGTGGCGGCCACGGGCGCCGCCTTCGCCGCCACCGCGGTCTGCGCCGCACGGCGGCCGGGGGCGATGAGCATCGAGAACGTGGCCAGGGCGACGGCCACCGCGCCGACCCACATCGCCGGCACCAGGCCGTCGACGAAGTTCTGCGGGGAGGCGTAACCGCCGTTGGCGCTGAAGATGGACGCCAGCAGGGCGACACCGAGCGCGGCGCCGACCTCACGGGTGGCCGCGGTGACACCGGAGGCGATGCCCTGCTCGTGCTCGGCCACCGAACCCATGGTCAGGTTCATCAGCGGGGCGTAGAACATGGCCATGCCCGCGCCGCAGATCATCAGGGACGGCAGCTGGGCGACGTAACTGACGCCGGGATCCAGGACGAACGCCCACCAGACCATGCCCGCCGTCATCAGGGCGAGGCCGAGGGTGACCACCGGTTTGCCGCCGATACGGTCGGAGACCATGCCCGCGATGGGCGCCACGACCATCGGCATCGCGGTCCAGGCGAGCAGCCGTACGCCGGCCTCCATCGCCGTGTAGCCCTGGATGTTCTGCAGGAACTGGGTCATCAGGAAGATCGCGCCGAACATGCCGACCGACATCAGCGTGCCGGCCAGGTTGATCGCGGTGAAGGCCCTGATGCGGAACAGGCGCATCGGGACCATGGGGTGCTCGGTGTGGTTCTCCCACACCACGAACCCGACCATGACCACCGCGCCGCCGATCAGCGCGGACAGGGTGAACGTGGAGGTCCAGCCCTTCTCGTGGCCCTTGATCAGGCCGAGGACGATGCCGAACAGGCCGGCGCTCGCCAGGACCGTGCCGATCGCGTCGAGCCGGGAGTTCGCGATGCGGCTCTCCTTGAGCTTGGCCCAGGACAGCGGGGCCAGGGCCAGGCCGATGGGGACGTTGAGCCAGAAGATCCACTGCCAGGAGATGTGCTCGACGATGGCGCCGCCGACGAGCGGGCCCGCCGCGATCGACAGGCCGTTGACCGCGCCCCAGATGCCGAGCGCGGCACCGCGCTTCTCGGCGGGGACGGCGGCCGTCAGCAGCGTCACGGACAGCGGCATGATGATGGCCGCGCCGGCGCCCTGGACGGCGCGGGCGGCGATCAGCTCGTTGACGCCCGGGGCGAGCGCGGCGGCCGCGGAGGCGCCGGTGAAGAGCAGCAGGCCGAGCGAGAAGACCTTGCGCCGGCCGAAGCGGTCGCCGAGCGCGGCGCCGAACATCATGAGGACGGCGAAGGACAGCGTGTACGCGTTGACCGTCCACTCGAGGTCACTGAGGCTGCCGCCCAGCTTCTCGCTGATGGTGGGCAGCGCGGTGATGATGACCAGGTTGTCCAGGCCCGCCATGAAGGAAGCGACGCTGGTCGTGAGGATGGCCCAGAAGACCACCCCCTGCTTCCCTGTGGCCGGAGTTGGGGGGTTAGCGGTGCTCATCCGAGCATCCTTTCTGAGTGCGGTCACGGGCCGACTCGGCCGAGGCTATGGACGGCCGCTCGACGCACGCTCGAATCCCGCCGGACCCCTGGTGGAGCCCGCTCCCTCCCGTACGCGCGCCCGCACAGCACCGCGGGGCCCGGCGTCCTTGCCGGGCCCCGCGGTCACCGGGCGTGCGCGGCCGTCAGCCGAGCTGGCGCTTGAAGGTGTCGATGTCGAAGTAGAGCGTCTCGTCGATCAGCACGTCGCCGTCGAAGTGGAAGAAGACCGCCACGGGCGCGTCGATCGACTTGCCCTTGTTGGGTATGTCGCGCCAGTCGGCTTCCTGCTTGCCGCGCGCCTGGGCCTCCAGGATCACCGCGGTCGGCGTGTGGTGCACGTGGTGCAGCTCGTGCTCCAGGTTCGGGAACGCCTCCTGCATGCCGTCGAAGTAGCCCTTGCGGATGGCGTCCTCGCCGACGAACGGGCTCTCCTCGAACGCCTGGACGCGGTAGACCGCGCCACGCGGGAAGGTGGCCATCACACCCGGGATGTCCCAGACCGTCTCGGCGATGGTGTGGGCGGCCACGACCGCCTCGCGCCGGGCACGCAGGTCGGCGTCGGGCGCCGGGAGATCCGCGCCGGGGAGAGTGAATCCGTGCTCTTCGCTGGCCATGTCCGATTCCTCCACGCGTAGCCGTGTCCGTTGCCGCAGACGCTAGGGAGCACACCTCGCTTACCCCTCGCGCGCGACTGGAGAAATCGGCCACCGGCCGGAATCAGACGGACTGGTGTGCCCCCTGACGGCCGGCCAGGTGGTCCCCCAGGTGGTCCTCGGGGTGCTGCTCCGGGCGGTACGAGGAGCGGTAACCGCAGGCCAGCGATACGGGGGCGAGCGCCGCGCACAGGGCCATGTCGACCAGGAACGGACGCCCGGTCACCACCCGGTACTCGTCGCGGAAGCCCAGGGCCAGCAACGGCATCTGGAGGCGGGGGGTGCCGTCGGGTCGCAGCCGGCCCTCGTTGGTCAGGCCCCACAGCGTCTCGAACACGGTCTCGGTGCGGTAGGCGGGGGTGGTGCGCCAGACGATCCGGGTGTGCTCGGGGCCCGGGTTCCACAGCGAGTGGACGGCCCCCGGCGGGATGTGGAACTCGTCGCCGGCCTCGTACTCCTGGAGTTCGCCGTCGAGCAGCAGGTTCAGCCGGCCGCTCTGCACCTGCATCCGTTCGGTCTGCTTGGGGTGGTAGTGGGCGGGCGGCTTGATGACGGCCGGTGCGTAGTCCACCGCCACCTCGACGTACGCGCCGCCCGACTGGGCCGCGGTGGTCAGGAAGGTGAGCCGGTCGTCGCCGAGGCGCAGTACGTCTCCCGGGCTGGCCATGGAGATCTCCTGTCGTTGTGGGGTCGGGCGGGTTCAGGCTGCCTGCTGCCGCGCCCCGGCCGGGGCGCGCCGCCGGCCGGGCAGGCCGACGAAGGCGTTGAGGAGGTTCAGTACGGCGATGCCGGCCGCGATCCAGAAGCCCAGGTGCAGTCCGTCGAGCCAGGCGGCGGCCGGGGCGGTGCCGTGGGCGAGTTCGCCGGTGGTCCGGGTCATGGCGCTGGTGGCGATGGTGGCGACGCCGAGCGACGCGCCGACCTGGAAGGCGGCGGTGAGCACGCCGGACGCGATGCCCTGCTGCTCCTGCGGTACGTCGGACACGCCGTGGACGTTGACGGGAATGGTGCAGCACTGCATCGCGGCGCCCAGCAGGAGCAGCGCCGGAAGCAGGTCGAGCAGATAGCTTCCGTGCTCGGGGGCCCGGGTGAGCAGGACCAGGCCGAGTACGGAGCCCACGCCGCCCGCGAGGTACACGGGGCGCGGTCCGGAGCGGTGCATGACGCGGGTGGCCGGTGCGGTGACCGCGATGGCGATGACCCCGAGCGGCAGGAAGG
The DNA here is from genome assembly GCA_036226585.1 of Streptomyces sp. NBC_00708. Lineage (GTDB taxonomy): Bacteria > Actinomycetota > Actinomycetes > Streptomycetales > Streptomycetaceae > Streptomyces. The sequence continues at coordinate 64,527 of CP108998.1, read as the reverse complement.
CGAACCCGGCCTTCAGGGTCGAGTAGCCCAGGGTGCGCTGGAGGTAGTAGCTGGCCAGGAAGAGCACGGCGGCCTGCACGGCGCTGGTCAGGACGCGGCCGACGGACGCGGTGACCAGGGAGCGGGTGGTGAACAGCCGCATCGGCATCAGCGGGTCGGGGGCGCGCAGTTCGACCAGGACGAACCCGGCGAGCAGGGCGACGGAGGCCACCGCGGGCACCACGACGTACGCCGCCGAGCCCCAGCCGTGCTCCTGGATGTTGACGATGGCGTACACGAGGGCGGCCAGGCCCCCGGTGACGGTGACGGCGCCCAGCACGTCGGGGCGCGAGGCGGTGGCCGACCGGCTCTCGGCGCGGCCCCGGGAGAGCAGGACGACACCGGCGACGGCGACCACGCCGAACGGGATGTTGATGTAGAAGATCCAGCGCCAGCTGAGGCTGTCGGTGATCAGGCCGCCGACGACGACGCCGAGCGTGCCGCCGAGTCCGGCGAGCGCCGCCCACACCGCGAGGGCGGTGGTGCGCTCCTTGCCCTTCGGGAAGATGGTCGTGACCAGGGACATCGCGGCGGGCGAGAGGAAGGCCGCGCCGCAGCCCTGGACGGCGCGGGCGGCGATGAGCACGCCCGTACCGCCGGCGACGCCGCACCACAGGGAGGCGCCCGTGAACAGGGCGGCGCCCAGCAGGAACGTACGCCGGCGGCCCCAGCGGTCGGCGGTGCGGCCGCCGAGGAGCATCAGTCCGCCGAAGCAGAGGATGTATCCGGTGAGGATCCACTCGACGCCGGTGGCGCTCGCCCCGAGGTCCGCCTGGATGGCGGGCAGGGCGAGGTTCACCACCGTCGTGTCCAGGAGGACCATGAACTGTGCGAGTCCGACGAAGGCGAGCAGGCGCCAGCGGCGGGGGTCCGGCGGCGCGCTGTCGGAGGTGTCCTTCGACAGGCTGGTGCCGGGTGCGGTGGGGTCGGTGTTCATGGCGTCCTCTCGGGCGGTCCCGTCAGGCGGCCTGTGCCTCGATGTAGCTCAGGGCGTTGTAGATGGTGCGGTCCGGGTCGGTGATGGCCCGGCGGCCGTGCATGACGCGGGTGTTGTCGATGACGGCCGCGTCGCCGTGCTGCCAGTCGAGGTTCTCGGTGACCAGGGCGGTGACCGTCTCGATCTCGGCGAGGAGTTCGGGGGAGAACTCGGTGCCGTCGGCGAAGGTGATCCGCGGCTTCTCGTAGTTGAAGGACGGGCCCAGGATGCTGTTCGCGAAGGACGGGCGCGAGCCGAACACGGTGGAGTCGGCCGCCGGGGTACGGAAGGCGTAGCGGATGCCGCCGTCCGCCTCCGGGGTGATCGTGGTGCCGGCCAGCTGCTCGGTGAGGGCGAGCAGTTCGGAGACCTCGATCTCCTCGGCGGGCTTGGTGCCGCCGAGCAGGTGGTGGGCCATCGCGCGCCACTGCGGCTCGGCGACGTAGCGGCTGTAGACGATGTCCTGCGCGGCGAACGCCTCGCGGGCGGCCGGGGACAGGGCGTCCCAGACGCGGTAGCCGTCGCAGACGGTGGTCTGGGAGCCGGAGGAGGCGGCCTTCTCGCAGAAGAACCAGGCGAGGTGGGAGCGGAAGGGGCTGTTGCCGTTCTCGGTGTGCAGCCCGACCTCGTCGAAGCCGGCGTCGACCTTCTGGGCGACCTCGGAGTAGAAGTCGCGGGCCGGGTCGAGGGTGGTGGAGACGGAGGTGTTCTGGACGAGCGCGGTGAACGACGTCATGTCCGACCCGAAGCCGCGCAGCAGCAGGAAGCCCGCCTCGGCCAGCAGGTCGAGGAGCTCCTTGCGGTCGACGTCGGCCAGCGAGCCGCCGGCGACCGGTTCGACCAGCAGGCCGCTGCCGGTGCCGTAGGGGGTGGTCTTCACGGTGGTGCTCATACCTTCTCCTCGTGGGGCGTCGGTGCGGCCGGCGGGCGGCCGGTGGTTACGTGGTCACGGATGACGTCGCGGCGCGGGCGGCCGGTGACGGTGAAGCAGCGTGCGTAGTCGGGGTCGTCCTCGGTCATGAGGTGGACGACGGCGGCGCGTTCGATGGCGGAGAGCCGTTCCCGGCCGAAGGCGTCGATGCGTTCGCGGGCGGTGCCGGGGTCGAGGCCGGCCTCGATGACGAACAGGCCGTGGACCTCTTCCAGGGCGTCGGCGACGATCGCGGACTCGCGGACGAAGCCGAGTTCGCGGTAGCGGGCCTCGACCCATTCCGGGGACACGTTGCGCCCGCCGGCGGTGATGATGAGGCTCTTCTTGCGGCCGGTGATCCGGAGGTAGCCGTCCTCGTCGATCTCGGCGAGGTCGCCGGTGTGCAGCCTGCCCTGTTCGTCCACGACGACGCTGGAGGGGTCCTCGCGGGTGTAGCCGGCGAACAGCGAGGTGCTGCGGATGAGCAGTTCGCCGTCCTCGGCCAGCTCGACCTGGACGTGGTCCAGCGGGCGGCCGACGGTGCCGAACCTGACCTCGCCGGGGAAGTTCCAGGAGACGACGGAGGAGTTCTCGCTGAGCCCGTAGCCCTCGTGGACGGTGAGTCCGAAGGCGTCCAGGCGCTGGAGGATCTCGGCGGGGACGGGCGCGCCGCCGCAGGCGATGAACACCGGGCCCTCGTGGCCGAAGATCCGCAGGTGCCGCTCGGCGACGCTCTCCCCGGGCGCCTCCTCGCACAGGGCGAGGAACAGTCCGGCGACGGTGGGCGGGACGACGAGCGCGGTGGGCCGGGCCTGGCGCAGCAGCGCGAGCATCCGGGGTCCGGCGTCGGCGGCGGTGCCCACCAGGGCGGTGCCGGGCGGCAGGAAGGAGACCGAGCCGCCCGCGAGGAACGGCATGTAGAGGCCGGCGACCTGCTCGATGAGGAGGCTGAGCGGGACGATGGAGAGGTAGCGCTCGAACAGCGCGGTGCCGGTGCGGGCGCGCAGCGAGGTGAGCAGGGCGTCCAGGCCGTGCCGGCGGATCTGCACGCCCTTGGGCGCGGAGGTGGTGCCGGAGGTGTGGATGACCTTGATGACCCCCTCCTCGCGGGAGGGGGTGCGCAGGTCGGCGGTCCGGAACGGCTCGGCGAGCAGCGCGGGCAGGTCGACGGGGCGCACCTCGCAGCCGCCGGCCAGCACCTTCACGGGGGAGGTGTCGGTCCAGCGGGCGAGGGCGCGGGTGCCGGCGTCGTCGACGAGGCAGAGGTCGGCGGACTCCAGGAGGGAGGCGGCCTGTTCGGCGGCGAAGGCGGTGGGGACGGGGATCTCGACGGCCCCGGCGAACAGGGAGGCGAGGTCGGCGACGACCCACTCGGGCGAGTTCTCCGCGAGCAGCCCGACCCGGGCGGGGCGGCCGTGTTCGGCGGCCCACTGCCCCAGGCGGCCGGCGAGGCGCAGGGAGGCGCCGATGATCTGGCGGTACGTCCACTCGGCGGGGGCGCTGCCGGCGGGGGCGTCGTCGGGGAGCAGGACCCGCAGCATCACGGCGTCGCTGTCGGCCTGCCGCAGGAGTCCGGCGGTCAGGCTGGTGCGCTCGGTGTCAGGCAGCACGGGTCAGCACCTTCTGCTCGGGGCGGTTCGCGACGAACCGCATGTCGACCGATTCGAAGCAGTAGCGGCCGATCGCGGCGAGCAGCAGGGTGCTCTGCTCGGCGGCCTCGGCCCAGCCGACGACCGGCCGGGTGTCGTAGTACGAGCCCCACTGGTCGGCCTCCTCGGCGCTGAGGCGTTCGCGGGAGGCGTCGGTGAGCGGGTGGAAGACGCAGCCGAGGCGTTCCATCAGCTGGGCGAGCCGGCCGGTCATCGTCATCACCGCGTACGGGCGGCCGAGGCAGGCCATGATCAGGGGGATGGCCCTGATGATCTCGCCGCCGGCGCTCGCCCGTACGGAGGCGACGTTGCCGATCTGCATGACCTGCGAGCGCTTGACCTGGACGCCGGCCTCGGCGCTGAGGACCTCTTCGACGGGCGCGTCGAGATAGCGTTCGAGCAGGAGGGGGGTGTCCCCCTCGGGGAAGGAAAGTCCCGCGCAGGCCAGGGCCTGTTCGGTGCCGTCCTCCGCTTCGTCGAAGAACGCCAGGAACCCGTCGGGGTCGGGCCGGACGCTGGCCCGGTACTGCTTGGCGAAGACCTGGTGGGCGAGCTCGGAGGCGATCTGCCAGTCCGGTTCACCGCGCTGGGACAGTGTGATTCTCATGCGTGCACCCCCCTTGCTGGGTCGGGTTACAGGATCGAGGCGGACGGCTCGGGCGCCGTCTCCACGCGGGGCGCGGCGGCTGTGAAGGGCCGGGCGCGCAGGGCGAGTTCGGCGGCCTTGAGGCCGCTGTTGATGGAGGTCTCGGCGAGGATGCCGGGGGCGGCGACGCTGTCCCCGACGAGGTAGACGCCCTCGCCCCGGTCGATCGCGGGCCGGTCGCGCCAGCTGAGGCCCGGCAGGTCCAGGGCGCCGGTGCGGCCGCGCGAGACGCCCTCGCGGCGCCACAGGGTGCGGTCCTGCCAGCCCGGGGTCGTGAGGTCGAACAGCTTCTCCAGCCGGGCGATGGCCTGGGCCTTGTTCTCGCCGGGCCGGATCGGCATCGCGCCCTGGAAGAGGGCGTGGCCCTCGGGCGCGAGGGAGGGGTCGTGGTCGGAGTACTGGGAGGTGAAGCCGCCCTCGTCCATGTCGAAGGAGACGTTGCCGTCCTTCTTGGACCGGGTGACCGCCAGGTCGACCAGGGCGGAGGTGCCGCTCGGCCACTCCAGCGTGGTGTCCTTCAGCAGGCCGCGTGCGGCGGCCAGCGAGGTGGCGATGATCACCGGGCCGTCGGTGGGGAGCTCGGTCAGGCGGGAGTTGGTCTCGATGACCACCCCGTGGTGGCGGGCGACGCGGGCCATGCGCTCGACGAGCGCCCCCCAGCCGCCGATGAAGTAGCGGCTGGGCAGGGGGAACTTGGGCGTGCCGACCCGCAGCAGCCGCTCCCAGACGAAGGCGGCGGACAGTCGGCCCGGGTCGCCGTCGAAGAGGATCGGGCCGAGGAAGCCGAGGGCCTCGTCGACCGTCTGCTGGGGGAAGTTCTCGCTCGCCCAGTCCTGGAAGGAGCGGTCGATGGGGACCGGCCGGTCCCGCTTGAGCAGCGTCATCTTCATGTAGCCGGGCGGCAGGGTCATGCGCAGCTTGCCCTGGTGGCGGAAGCGCATGCGCGTCCACTCGTGGAAGGACAGGCGCACATAGCGGCCGGCCACCCCGCGCTGGATGAGCCACTGCCAGGCGGGGCCGTTGTTCATGATGGTGTGCGGGCCGTCGTTGGTGACGTAGGGCCCGTCCGCCGAGCGGGCGCGGCCGCCCAGGTGGGAGTGCGCCTCGTGGAGCGTGACGCGGGCGCCTTGCTCGGCGGCGGCGATCGCCGCGGTCAGGCCGGCCAGCCCGCCGCCGATGATCGTGATGTTGGCCATGGTCGGTACTCACTCACCTTCGGGTTTCGCGGGCGTGTCAGCCGTCGAGCGTGGCCATGGCGCCGGCGGGGTAACGGTCCCCCACGGTCGATCCGTGCGGGGCGATCGCGTCCAGCGCCGCGAGGTCGTCGGCGCTCAGCCGTACGTCGGATGCGGCGACGTTCTGTTCGAGGTAGCCGACGCGCTTGGTGCCGGGGATGGCGACGACGTCCTGGGAGAGGACCCAGGCCAGGGCGAGCTGTCCGGGGGTGATGCCCTTGGCCTCGGCGAGCGCCTCCAGGCGTTCGACGACGCTCAGGTTGGCGGCGAGGTTCTCGGCCTGGAAGCGCGGGACGACACGGCGGAAGTCCTGCTCGGCGAGGTTGTCGACGCTGCGGATGGCGCCGGTCAGCAGGCCCCGGCCCAGCGGGCTGTAGCCGACGAAGCCGATGCCGAGTTCGCGGACGGTCGCGAGCACGCCGTTGTGCTCGACGTCGCGCGTGGACAGCGAGTACTCGGTCTGTACGGCGCTGAGGGGGTGCACCGCGTGGGCGCGGCGGATGGTGGCGGCGGACGCCTCGGAGATGCCGAGGTGTCGCACCTTGCCCTCGGCGACCAGCTCGGCGAGGGCGCCGAAGCTCTCCTCGACGGGCACGTCCGGGTCGACGCGGTGCAGGTAGTACAGGTCGAGCCGGTCGGTGCCGAGCCGGCTCAGGGTGCCCTCGACGCAGCCCCGGATGTACTCGGGGCGGCCGTTGAGCCGGCCCGTGATGCTGCCGTCGGGGGCGACCTCGTTGCCGACCTTGGAGGAGACGACGATGTCGTCGCGGCGGCCGGCGATGACCTTGCCGACGAACTCCTCGTTGGTGTGCGGGCCGTAGAAGTCCGCGGTGTCCAGCAGGGTGACGCCGAGTTCGAGAGCCCGGTCGGCGGTGCGCAGCGCCTCCTGGCCGTCGACCGGACCGTAGGCGAACGTCATGCCCATGCATCCGAGCCCCTGCTCGGAGACGACGAGCCCCTGGCTGCCGAGCTTTCGTTGCCGCATCTTCGGTTCCTTCCGGATTTATCGTCGATAAAAATTCTAGCACTGACAGTTTCAGGGAACCAGTGAGCGACGGCGTCCCGTACGAAAGGGGGGGTGACGCCGCGTCAGTCGCGGACCAGCTCGCTGTTGACCGAGGACCACACGTGCCCCGGCTCCGCGTCCTTGCGCGCGCCCAGCGCGGCCCACGGGTCGGCGCCGAACGCGTCGAGCGCCGCCGTCCGCAGCCAGGCGTCGAACTCCTCCGAGGACTCCGCCAGCCGGCGCGCGGCCAGCGCCGGGTCACGGGCCTCCACCCGCAGCACGACGACTTCGCGCCCCTCCAGCTCCTGCACGGTCAGCGACTCGTGGACGACGCCCGCCCGCCGCCGCGACGCCTCGTACGCGCGCAGCCTCGGCCCGGTCAGCTCGGCCTCGACCGCCTTCCAGCGGGCGGCGGCGCCCTCGGTGGCGGGCACCAGGACCGAGGCGGGCCGCACCTCGCGGCGGGCCGTGGCACGGGCCGCGCCGCGCGAGGACGGGGCCAGCCGGCGCATGCCCAGCTCGGAGAGCATGTTGGAGTCGACGCCGACGCCCCAGCGCTCGGCGATCAGGCCGTTGTCCAGCAGCCGCCACACCACGACGCCCTTGAACTCGATGACCCGGCCGGTGGGCTCCATGCCCAGGAACTCGCCGAGGTGGGTGCCGCGCCAGGTGTTGTGGACGACGACGTGGTCGGCGTGCGCGCTGATGTCCTCGATCGTCACGTGCAGGTCGGGGAAGCCCTCGCGCAGCCCGGCGATCGTGTAGCGCACGCCCTCCAGGCCCTCGGGGGCGCCCGGCAGCGGCTGGTGGTCGACCATGTCCGGGCTGTAGATCCTGTCGACGAGGGAGAAGTCGCCCTTGTTGACGAAGGTGTGGAAGACCGCGCGGATGGTCTCCTTGTTGCGCTCCTCCACGCTCTGGCCGGTGTGCACCATCTGCTGTGTCGACACGTTTTCATCCTTCTCGCTAGGGGCGCCCGCGAGGGGCGGTGGTGGGCGGCGGACGCCGGAGGAAGCGGGGATCACTTCCCGGGGAAGGGGGCCTCCCAGGTGAGGGTGAGTCCCGCGTACACGTAACGGCTGGCCTCGATCGCGAGGAGCAGCACCTTGTGGCCCGGCCGGATGCGGCCCTCGGCCCAGCCCGCGTCCAGGGCGAGCGGTACGGCGGCGGAGCCGGTCGCGCCGACGTCCGTCAGGTTCTCCACGATGGTCTTGCTCAGCACGGCCTGGTCCTCGTCGGACAGCCCGGCGGTGCCGTACTCGCTCGCGAAGTACTCCGCGTTGCCCTCCGGCAGCACGCACGCGTCGAGGTCCGACAGGGCGAGCCCGGAGCGCTCCAGCATGTCGTGGATGCCCCGCACGAAGACCCGGGGCCCGAACTGCGCGGTGCCGGGGATGTCCAGCTTGATGTCCATCAGCCGCTTGCGCTCGCGCTGTTCGGCCAGTGGTACGTCGGTGCCGCCGCCGACGATCAGCATGCCGGGCTTGCGCGCCCCGCCCATGGACTGGGTCGCGAACACCTGGCGGCTGCCCTCGTGCGCGGAGCCCTCCTCGCCGGCCCGCAGCACGACCGCGCCCGCCCCGTCGCCGAAGGTGTAGACGGTGAGCCGGTCGCGCATCCGCACCCGCTCCGGGTCCTGGCCGATGAAGACCGGGGCCAGCAGCGGCGAGACGGACTCGGTGCCGATCACCAGGGCGGTGCGGTAGGTGCCGTCGGCCAGATTGCGGCGGGCGATGTCCAGGCCCTGCACGGCGCCCACGCACCCGGCCCGCACCTCGATGACCGCGCAGCTCTCCAGGCCCAGCTGCTCCTGTACGTAGGTGGCGGCGACAGGGAGCAGATAGTCGGGGCTGGCCGTGGAGACGACGATCAGGTCGACCTCTTCCGGCTCCACACCGGCCCGCTCCAGCGCCTGCCGGGCGGCGGCCGTGGCCATCGCCGAGGTGCTGGTGAGGTGCTTGCCGGTGGCCGGGTCGATCATCCAGTGGCGGCGCTGGACCTGGATGCCCTCCAGCACGTCGTCGGGCAGCGGCCCGCAGATCCGGGCCAGGGCATCGTTGTCCAGCGGCTCGCCCGGCAGATGGGCACCGGTGGCGAGGACGGACACATGGCGGTCGGAACTCGAGGACATGGTCACTTCTCCGTAGCGGGACGCAGGACGAGGCTGATGTGGGTGCCGCCGAGCGAGGAGCTGTTGATGAGGACGGGTCCGCTCGCCATGCCCCGCTCCCAGCCGGTCACCGCGAGCAGCGCGGACAGCTGCGCCCCGGCGCCCGCCGGCTCGCCCAGCACCTGCTTCGGGGTGTGCACCGGGGTGTCGCCGGGCACCGCGAGCCGGTCGGTGGCCAGGGCCTCCGGCGCGTCGGCCCGCTTGAGGCCGGCCGCGTTGGCCCAGATGCCGGTCAGCTCGGCGGGCTCGACACCGGCCTGCTCCAGCGCCTGGCGCATCGCCCGCTCCACCCCGCCGCCCTGCGGGTCCCAGCGGCCGATGCCCCGCGCGTCGGACGCCGTGCCGTGGCCGGCGAACTCCGCGAGGATGCGGGCGCCCCGGGCGCGGGCGGTGGACTCCCGCTCCAGGACCAGGGCGATGCCCGCCTCGGCCAGCGTGTAGTCCGGGGAGTCGAACAGCGGCAGCTGCCGGTACGCCTCCAGGACACCCGGCGACAGGTCCTCCACCGCGGGGCACAGCACCGCGTCCGCCCGGTGCTGGAGCAGCAGGTCGTGGGCGACGGTCAGGGCGGACGCCCCGGCCGCGTGACCGGTCGTCACGGTGGACGTGGGGCCCTTCGCCCCGACGTTCATCGCGACCTGGCCGGCCGCCGCGTTGAAGACGGTGTTCGGGAAGACCGCGGGGCTGCCGTGCGCGGGGCAGCCCGCCAGCACCGGCAGCAGGAACTCCTCGATGGAGCGCATCGGGCCCAGACCCGTGCCCAGCACCACGCCCACCCGGTCGTCCGCCGTCAGCCCCGCGTGCTCCAGGGCGCCCCGGCACGAGGCCACGGCGAGCTGGCCGAGCGGGTCCATCCGGCGCCGGTCCCGGGCGCTGATGTACTTCTGCGGGTCGTAGTCGGCGCGGGCGACACGCAGCCCGCCCTCCTCGGTGCCCAGCGCCCGGCCCTCGCGCCACGCCTCCCACACCGCGTCCGCGCCGTCCCCGGCCGAAGTGATCGCGGCGAAGCCGGTGACCACCACCTTCTCCGGGGGCGGGGCGTCGGCGGGGGTGAAGGAGCTGCCCGGCCGCCCGAAGGCGACGCAGGCGTTGGCCCCGGCGAACGCGAAGTTGTTGGACAGCGCCACGTCCATGGCGTGCGCGCGGCCCGGGTCCGGCACCGCGTCCAGACCGCACTTGGGGTCCAGCTCGGTGAAGTTGGCGGTCGGCGGCGCGATCTGGTCGACCAGCGCCTGCACGGTGACGATCGCCTCGACCGCCCCGGCCGCACCGAGCAGGTGCCCGACCATCGACTTGGAGCTGCTGAGCGCCGTCGACTCGGCGGCCTCGCCGAGCGCGGCCCGTACGGCGTTGCTCTCGGCCGTGTCGTTCTTCGCGGTGCCCGTGCCGTGGCCGTTGATGTAGCCGACGTCCCCGGGGGTGATCCCGGCCGCCTCCAGCGCGGAGCGGATCGCGCGCGCCGCGCCCTCGCCCTTGGGGTGCGGGGCGGTGGCGTGGTAGCCGTCGGCGGACAGGCCGTAGCCCAGCACCTCGGCCAGGATGGGGGCGCCGGCGGCCCGCGCCACCGACTCCTCGGCCAGCACCAGCATTCCGGCGCCCTCGCCGAGCGAGAGGCCGTCGCGGTCCTTGGAGTACGGGGCGGCGGGCTTCGTCGACAGCGACTGGAGGCTGGTGAACCCGGCGAACGCCGTCTCCGTGAAGGCGTCGCTGCCGCCCACCAGCATCGCGTCGACCCGGCCCGCGCCGATCGCCTCGGTGGCGTGCGCGATGGCGTGCGCACCGGAGGCGCAGGCGGTGTTGACGGAGACCGAGGGGCCCAGGAGCCCGAAGGCGCTGCTCAGCGCCTCCGCTATGGCCTGCGGCGACACCAGCAGGTAGTGCCGCCCGTCGTCCGGGTGGCCCGCCTCGTCGCCGTCCGTGCGGCGCGCCAGCTTCTCGGCGCTGCGCAGACCGCCGTTGCACGACCCGAAGGCCACCCCCCAGCGGGTGCCGGGCACATCGCCGAGCCCGGCCTGCCGCATCGCTTCCTGCGCGGCCACCAGGGCGAAGTCGACGGCCGGTTCGGGCTCGTGTCCGCCGAAGGAGGCCAGGTAGTCGTAGGCGGGGGTGCGCGGGTCGCTGACCTCGCCGCCGATCTCGGTGCCGTAGCCCTCCATCGGCATGCCGCGTACGGGTCCGATCGCGGAGCGGCCGGCCTTGACGCCCTCCCACAGGGCGGTGACGTCGTCGCCGTGGGCCGTGACCGCGCCCACACCGCAGACCACGACGGTCCGCCGGGACCGAGCCCCGCTGTCCGGCGAAGTGCCGGTGCTCTGCTCGCCGTTGCTCATGTCGCGACTCCTTTCGGGTTGTGCGTTGCGTCCATCAGGACCGCTCCATCGCTATGGCCACCGCCTGGCCCTCCAGGCCGCGGGCGAGTGCCAGGGCGTGGCCGGGGCGGGTCTCGCGGGGTGTCAGGGGTACGTAGTCCAGATCGCAGTCCTCCGCGGGGTTGTGGAGGTTCTGCGTGGCCGGCACGACCCCGGAGTCCAGGGTGAGCGCGGCGACCGCCGCGTTCAGCGCCCCGGCGCCGCCGACCAGGTGGCCGGTCTGCGGTTTGACGCTGCTGATGAGCGCCGCCTTCGCGCTGGTGCCGAGCGCGTCGTGCAGGGCCAGGGTCTCGCTCGCGTCGCCCTGCCGGGTGGCGCAGCCGTGGGCGGCGATGTAACCGCCGTCCGCGAAGCCGTTGCCGGAGTCGGTGAGCGCCCGCCCGATCGCGCGGGCCAGGCCGCGGGCGCGGGCCTGCGGACTCGGCGGGCGTACACAGTCGTTGCCCGAGCCGAAGCCGGTGACCTCCGCGTAGACGTGCGCGCCGCGCGCCAGGGCGTGTGCGCGGTCCTCCAGGACGAGCAGGGCCGCGCCCTCCCCGAACACCGAACCGCTGCGGTCCCGGTCGAACGGGCGGAACGCCTCGGCGCCCAGCTCCGTACGCGTCGACAGCACGCCGAGCCCGTCCATCTTGGACATGGCCCACCAGCCGGTGGCGTCGTCGTAGCCGCCGGCCACGATCACATCGGCCTCGCCGCGGCGGATGGTCCGCATGGCCCGGCCGATCGCCATCGCGCCGGAGTCGGCGGTGCCGGCGAAGTAGGAGTTGGCGCCCCGGATGCCGTACTTCTCCGAGATGTGGAAGCCGGCCGCGGGCTGCAGCCCCTCCACGAAGAACAGCGGCGCGACCACCGAGGAGGCCGTCTGCCCCAGCTTGTACAGGTCGGGGGTGCCGTCCGGCGCCCGGACCGCACCGAGCTGGGTGATCAGCTCGTCCATGCGGGGCATTTCCTTGTTGCTGCCGAGGAAGAGCCCGCTGCGGTGGCCGAGGTCGCCGACGTCGTCCAGGCCCGCGTCGCGCAGGGCCAGGGTCGCGCCGGCCAGGGCCAGCTGGTCGCCCCGGCACAGCATGCGCAGGGTGCGCCGCTTGGCCCACTCGGTGGGATCGAAGTCGTGGATCTCCGCGCCGATACCGGTCCGCAGCGGCGCGGGGTCGTACGCCTTCAGCGGGCCGATGCCGCTGCGGCCCGCCAGCAGGTTCTCCCAGGTCTGTGCCGCGCCCTGGCCGATGGCGGTCATCAGCCCGATGCCGGTCACCACCACACGGCGTCCGCCGTCGCTCATGCTGTGTCCTTCCCGGCCCGGTCCGCCGCCGCCAGCGTCAGGGTGCGGGCGGTGGCGACCACCCGGTCCCCGACCCGGGCGGTGGCCCGTACCTCGGTCGTCTGCTCGGTGGTCTTCGTGACCTCGGCGGTGATGCGCACCTGGTCCCCGGGGCCCACGAAGTGCTTGAAGCGCACCGCGCGTACGGACTCCAGGCGCCAGGCCCGCTCGCCGCCCGCCGCCGCCTTCGCCAGGGCGGCCATGCTCTCCAGGAGCAGCACACCGGGCAGGATCGGGTGGCGCGGGAAGTGGGTGTCGAAGAAGGTCAGGGTGTTCGGGATGTTGCGTACGGCCACGGCGCGGTCGCCCGGTACGAGTTCCTCGATGCGGTCGAAGACGGGCGCGGTGTCGGTGGCCCCGGTCGTGGCGGTCATGCGTCCTCCCCTGCGGCGCCGATGACGATGCTGGTGTTGCTGCCGCCGAAGGCGAACGCGTTGACCAGGGCCGCGCCCACCGGCATCGGGCGCGCCGTGTGCGGCACGTAGTCGAGGTCGAGGCCGCGGTCGTTCCTGTCGAGGTTGACCGTGGGCGGCACCAGCGAGTGCTTCATGGCGCCGATCGCGGCGAGCACGCCCAGGCCCAGGCTGGCCGATGTCAGGTGGCCGGCCATCGACTTGGGGGCGCTGACCACCAGCCCGTCGGCGTCGTCGCCGAAGACCTTCTTGATGGCGACGGTCTCGGAGTGGTCGTTGCCGTGCGTACTGGTGCCGTGCGCGACGACGTAGTCGATGTCGCCGGTCTTCAGGCCGGAGTCCGCGAGCGCGCCCTCCATGGCCTGGATCGCGCCGGAGCCGTCGGGCGGCGAGTCGGTGATGCGGTAGGCGTTGAGCGTGGAGGCGTATCCCAGGACCTCGGCGAGGATCGTCGCGCCGCGGGCGCGGGCCGTGTCCATGTCCTCCAGGACGACGGCGACGGCGCCCTCGCCGACGACGAAGCCGGAGCGGTCCGCGTCGAAGGGCCGCGAGGCGTGCTCGGGGTCGTCGTTGTGCTGGTCGGTGAGCGCGCCCAGCAGGCTGAAGCCGAGGATGTCGAGCCAGGTCGTCAGGGAGTCGTAGCCCCCCGCGATCATGACCTTGGCGTCGCCCTCCTGGATGGCGCGGAACGCCTCGCCGATGGCGTGCCCGGACCCGGCGCAGGCGGTGCTGATGCCCATCATCGGGCCGGTGGCGCCGATCATCCGGGCCATCGCGGCCAGCGGCACGTTCTGGTCGTCCGTCAGCGTCACGGCGGGCGGCTGGCAGATGAAGGCGTCGGGGTTCCCGGTGGTGGCCCGCAGGTGCCCGATGTCCAGCAGCGTCTGCAGCTCGGGGCGGCCGACGCTGGCCCCCATCGAGACCCCGCGCTCCTCGGCCGGGTACACGTCGAGCGGCACCTCGTCGAGGCCGGCGTTGCGCACCGCCTCCCAGGCGGCCGCCACGCCGAACTGCCCGACGCGCGAGAGGTGCTTGCGGCCGACGCGGGCCGGGATGGCCGCCTTCGCGTCGAAGTCCTTGACCTGGGCGGCGATCCGTACGGCGAAACCCTCGGCGTCGAACGTCGTCAGCTCGCCGACGCCGCTGCGTCCGGTGGTCAGGCCCTCCCAGGTGGTGGCGGCGTCGTTGCCGAGGGGCGTGACGGCCCCCACCGCGGTGATGGCTACGCGTGTCATCCGACCGGTCCTCCGCCCTGGAGCTGGTGCGCCATGCGCCGGGTGTTCGCGGGGTCGTCGAGCCGTTCGGCGTCGATGAGGGCGCACAGCAGGCCGCTGACCTCCAGCACCTTCTCGCCGTCCACGGTGACGGTGCCGTCCAGGACGGCGGCGTCCTCGTTCATCGACTCGATCCTGGCCTCCATGCGCAGGACCTCACCGGGCTGCACGGGGCGCAGCGAGGTCGCCTCGCCGACGGCCAGGAGCGCGGCGCGCAGCCGGTGGTCGGTGCTGATCATGATCAGCCAGGTGGCGGCCTGGCAGAGGGCTTCCAGCGCCAGGCCGAACGGCATGGCGGGCCCGTCCTGGGTGTGCTGCCAGTACGTCTCGTCGACCGAGGTGACCTTGCGGGCCGTAATGCGCTCGTTCGGCGCACACGTCTCGATCCTGTCGATCAGATGGAATCGCATCGTCGTCTCTTCTCCCGGTTCCCGTGGCCCGTCACGGCCGGCCGACGCCGAGCTGGGCGGAGAATCCGCCGTCCACACAGAGCAGTTCGCCCGTCGTGTAGCCGGAGTCGGGCCCGGCCAGGAACAGCGCGGCCGCGGCCACCTGCTCGACGGTGGCGAACCGGCGCATCGGGATCTGCCGCTTGATGCTCTTGCCGCCGTCGCGCTGCATGACCTCCCCGACCAGTTCGGTCGGGGTGAAGCCGGCCAGGACGGCGTTGACCCGTACGCCGAACCGTGCGAGTTCCACGGCGGCGCAGCGGGTGAAGGAGTTCAGGGCGCCCTTGGACGCCGAGTAGTTGGACTGCCCGATCCAGCCGCGCTCGCCCATCGCCGAGGAGATGTTGACGATCGTGGCGTCGCCCTGCGCCATGAACTGCTCCATGACGGCGTGGGTGCAGTGGTAGGCGCCGCCGAAGTTGGTCTTCATGACGTTCAGCCAGGCGTCGGCCGGGGAGTCGTAGATCAGCCCGTCGTCGCTGACGCCGGCGTTGTTGACCAGCAGGTTCAGGGGGCCGAGCGCGCGGGTGGCCTCCTCGACGAGGCGGGCCGCGTCCTGCGGGTCGGCGACGTCGGCGCCGATCGCCACGGCCTTGCCGCCGGCCGCCTCGATCTCCTTGACCACCGCGAGGGCGTCCTCCCGGCGGGAGCGGTAGTTCACGGCGACGGCCGCGCCCTGCTCGGCCAGTCCCAGGGCGATGGCCCGGCCGATGCCGCGGGAGGCTCCGGTGACCAGCGCGGTGCGGTCCTTCAGCTTCATCTGTCTCTTCCTGTTTCTGCCGGGAGATGGGCGGCACGGGGGCGGACGTGGCCGGATGGCCGGTGGCCCCGCGGCCGGTGTCCGGGACGTCGTCGGCCCGGACACCGGCCGCGGAAGGCGGCAGCGCGGGGTCAGGCGGCCTCGGCGGCCTTCGCCCGCTCGGTGAGCAGGTCGGTGAGGTTCTGGACGGTGAAGAGTCCGAGCACGCCCTCGGCCGTCAGCGGCTCGGAGAGCTGGGCGCGGTCGAACTGCGGCAGCACCTTCTCCAGGTGGGTCAGGCCGGTGTCGTTGACGACCTCGTTCTCGTCACCGAACTCCTCGTCGGGGATGCCGCCCTGGAGCAGGTCCGCGATGTCGGCCACGGTGATCTTCACCTTGGTGGTGCGCTCCAGCCGGAAGAGGATGTCGAGCAGGTCGATCGACTCCGCGCCCAGCTCGCCCAGCAGGGTCGCCTCGGGAACGGCCTCGTCCTCGTCGATGCCGAGGGCGTCGGCGACGGCGGCCTGGACCGCGGAGAGGTAGTCGGTCGTCGTGGGAATCAAAGTTTCGGACACCGCTGGCTGCCTTTCGGTGGGTTGTCGCGTACGGGCCGGCGCCGGGGGCCGGTCCGCGGGGTGCGGGGCGGGTGCCTAGGCGGCGGCCGCCGTGGTGATCTCCTGGCTCAGGTCGCGCAGGAGGGTGGTGATGCGGCGCGCGTCGTTGGTGCTGCGCACGTCGGCGCCGGGCGCGGTCCGCTTGGCGAAGCCGCTGAGCACCCGGCCGGGTCCGACCTCCAGATAGCCGTCCGGGACGGTCTGCGCGGCGCCGGCGAGTACGTCGACCCAGCGCACCGGGCCGGCCAGCTGGCGGCGCAGCAGATCGCGGGCGTGGGCGCCGTCGCGCACCAGGGTGCCGGTCACCGAGCTGTACACCGGGAGCCGGGGTGACCGGAAGGTGACCCGGGCCAGCTCGGCGGCGAACTCGTCCTCGATGACACGCATGAGGGAGCAGTGGAAGGGGGCCGAGACCTTGAGCGCCACGGCGCGTTCGGCTCCGGCCTCCAGGGCGAGCCGCATCGCCTCGGCGACGGCCCCGTCCTGTCCGGAGACGACCGTCTGGCCGGCCTCGTTGTAGTTGGCGACCTCCACCACGCCGAGCGGGGAGGCCTCGGCGCAGATCTCGTCGATCCGTTCCGGCGCGAGGCCCATGAGCGCGGCCATGGCGCCGGAGACCCGCTGCGAGACACCGGCCATCAGCTCACCGCGCCGGCGCACCAGGCGCAGCGCGTCGTCGGCGGCGAGAACCCCGCCGACGACGAGGGCGGTGTACTCGCCGAGGCTGTGCCCGGCGACCGCGCCGGGCACGAAGCCGGTCTCCTCGTGGAGCACCTGGTACACGGCGAGGCTGGTGGCGACGATGGCGGGCTGGGCGATCTCGGTCGGCTCCAGGTCCTCGGCCGCCGCGGTGGAGCACAGCTCCGTCAGGGGCAGTCCGGTGGCCTGCTGCGCGTGGGCGAGGACGCGGCCCGCGGTGTGCGGGTGGTCGCGAAGCAGATGGGCGGCCATGCCGGCGCGCTGTGATCCCTGTCCGGGAAACATCGTGAAGAGGTTGTCGCTCATTCCCGTCCTGCCTCACTGGGGGGTGGATGGTGGGTCATCGAGCCGTCGGCGAGGCGTTCTCGACTCCTGGAATGTCGCACCGCGCTCTGGCGCATTCCTCGAATGTGTCTCGATTCCCGCTGGCTACCAGGGGCTCTTGACGTGGTGTCACGCAAGCGTGAGCTTGGGGCCATGGTCAGGATGAGTGCGCAGGAGAGGCGTGAGGTCGTCGTACGGGCGGCGGTGGTGGAGTTCGCCAGGGGCGGCTACCACGGCACGTCGACGGAGACGATCGCGCGGCGCTCGGGGGTCTCGCAGCCGTATGTGTTCCGGCTGTTCCCGGGCAAGCAGGCGCTGTTCCTGGCCGCCGCGACGCGCTGCCTGGCGCAGATCACGGCGCGGCTGGTGTGCGCGGCGGAGGGCCTGTCCGGCGAGGACGCGCGGCGCGCGATGGCCAACGCGTACACCCGGGTCATCGTCAAGGAGCCGGAGAACCTGCTGATGCAGATGCAGGTGTACGCCGCCGCTGCCGCGGCGGAGGCAGACGGGGACCACGCCTTCGCGGAGGCGGTCCGGGAGCCCTGGCAGGAGCTGTGGGACGCGGTGCACGTGACGACGGGCGCGGACATGACGGGCACCACGACGTTCGTAGCGCGCGGGATGCTCGTCAACACCCTGGTGTCGCTGGGCTTCCCGGCCGGGCACCGGGTCTGGAACGGCCTCGACCCGTCGGCCGGCATCCGCGCGCTGGAGGGGTTCGCGGACGGGGCGCGTACGGGGAAGGCGGGATCCGGCGCACACGGCGACGGGCCCGCCGGAGGGGATGCGGCGGGCCCGTCGTGATCCGGCGGGGCGGCAGGGCCTAGTCGGCGCGGCCGGTGACCGGCGCCCGGTCCTTCTTCGCCCAGCGCAGCCCGTAGGCCACCTGGTCCTTCTCGGCGGCGGTGAAGGCGCGGGTGTTCCAGTTCTTGCGCATGAACGCCTCGCGCGCCTTGATCAGCAGCGGGTTCTTGACGGCGCCCATCTTGCCGATCATCCAGGCGATGTTCTGGAGCGGCCCGGTGCGCTTCCGCCGCTCCTCCTCGTACCGGCGCAGCGCGGCGACCGAGTCGTTGTCCTCGGCGAGGTATTCGGCGAGGACGAGCGCGTCCTCCAGGGCCTGGCAGGCGCCCTGGCCGATGTTGAAGGTGATGGGGTGGGCGGCGTCCCCGAGGAGGGTGACCCGGTCCTTGCCCCACTGCTTCTCGGGCTTGCGGCCCTCGACGTCGCCGCGCAGGATCCAGTCCTCCGGGGTGGCGCGCAGGATGTCGGCGACCGGGCCGGCCCAGCCCTCGTGGCGGCGCAGCAGCATGTCGCGGACCCCGGCGCCGTCGCGCCCGCCGGGTGCCCCGTTGGCCACGCTCATCCAGTGGACGAGGCCGGGCGCGACGTCGTAGTACGTGAAGCGGGTGCCGGGCCCGAAGATCGCGTTGAACGTGCCGGGCGGGATGTCCGCGTGCTCCATCGGGGCCCGGCCGCGCCAGGCGATGTAGCCGCTGAACCGGTTGCGCGCGGGCCCGAACATGCAGTCGCGCACGGCCCCGTGGATGCCGTCGGCGCCGATCAGGAGGTCGCCGCGCTCGCTGCCGCCGTCCGCGAAGTGCACGGTGACGCCGTCCGCGTCCTGGTCGAAGGAAACGACCTGGGCGCCGGTGCGCAGCGGGGAGCCCTCCAGCGCGTCGCGCAGCACGCCGTGCAGGACGGAGCGTTCGACGGCGATGGTGGGGGCGCCGTAGCGCTCGATGAAGTCGCCGACGGGCCAGGCGCCGAGGACGTCGCCGCGGGCGGTGGTGAAGTGGGCGGTGTGCTGGACGGGGGCGACCTCCAGGACCTGTTCGGCCAGGCCCAGGTAGTCCAGGGCGAGCACGCCGTTGCTCCAGATGTGGAGGCCGGCGCCGCCGTCGCGCAGTGAGTCCGCCCGCTCGAACACGACGACTTCGAAGCCCCTGCGCTGGAGGGCGAGGGCGGCGGCGAGTCCGCCGATCCCTCCGCCGGCGATGAGTATGCGACGGGCACGTCCTTTGGCCATCAGTGGGTCTCCTCGTGGCTGTCCGGGCGCTGGGGTCCGGGCGGGGGTCCGACGGAACGGGGTGCGGGGCGGGCTGGAACGCCGGGGAACAGAAGGGCTCCGGAACAATCTTCCTGTCAACGCTAGAACTTTAATCGATGAATTCTGTAGTGTCATCGACAGATGATGGAGCACCGACTGTAGACCGACGAAGGTGGTTGTTGATGGAAGCGCTCCTGCAAACGCTGGCCGTGGTGGCCACCATGGCCAACGCCGTGGTGTACGGCACCGACATCTTCTCCGCCCTCGTGCAGCGGCCCGCCATGGCCCACGTCGACGACCGGGTCCTCACGAACACCATGGGCCAGATCCACCGCTTCGGGGACCAGCGGATGCCGGTCCCCGGTGTCTTCGGCCTCGTCGCGACCGTCGGCACGGCGGTCGTCGCCGGCGTCGACGGCAAGGCCGTACCGGCCGTCGCGGCGGGCATCGCGGCCCTGGCCCTGGTGGTCTGGCTGGCCGTCTACAACAAGATCAGCGCCCCGGTGAACAAGGAGCTGACCGACGCCGCCCTGGACTGCCGCACCGCCCCCGACGCCCGCGGCCTGCAACGCACCTGGGACAGCGTCATCAACGCCCGGGTCGCCCTCCAGGCCGTCGCCCTGGGCGGCATGTGCGTGGCCCTCATGGGCGTCTGAACGCCCGCCGCTCGTACGGGAGGGGGCCCACCGGCGACCGGTGGGCCCCCTCCCGTATGCCCCTGCCCTACTGGAGCGCGATGTTGCCGAGAACCGACTCCTCGGAGTCCTGGTCCAGGACCGCGTCGAGGGCGGGCTCGGTCTCGGTGATCTGGGTCTGCTGGCTCTTGGCGGCCACGGGAGGGCTCCTTCGTCCTGGACGACACCTGCGGGAACACCTGTGCGGAAGCACACGGCGCATTCCCTATCGAGATTCCCCGGCCCCCCGGCGACCGTCAACCCGCCTTTCCGGGAATCGAGCACCGCTCAAGAAATGCACCTGCCATTTCCCCCGACGACCCTTTACGGAAATGATCCACGAACCCGTCTCATACGTTTCTGGCGCGACTCTCATGCATTCCTCAAGCGGTTCTCCAGCGACTCACGGGAGTCTTTCGATGGCCCGGTATGCGTCCGGGCCGCGTCCTGCCCCGTTTCCCGTCCGCTGCCAGGGGGTCGACCGATGAGGCTCAGCGTGTGCTCCCCGTACGGGCCCGGGAACGACGACCCGGAGGCCAGATCCGACGAGGACATCGGCTGGCCCCGGCGCTGACCGGGGACGGCCGAAGGCCGCCGGAAGAGCCCGGCGGCCTTCGGTCCCGCGGTCGTTCAGGCGTACGCGGGTGTCTTACGGGTCACCAGATGCAGTTCGCCGTCGAGGTCCAGGTAGCCCCGGTCCCCCGTGGCGAGCCAGCCGTCGGGGCGCCCGGACGGCACCTGCGGTCCGCGTATCTCCACCTCGCCGTCGGTCCACACCGGCGCCGGTACCCCACTCACCGCGTCGACGACCCGGCACTCGGTGCCGGGCAGCGGCGCCCCCGCCGCCCCGCGCTCCGGCAGCGAGCCGGGGGCCTGGGCGTGCGAAAGGGCGGCGAGACCGCCGACCCCGTAGCCCTGGAGGACCGGCACCCCCAGGGTGTCCCGCAGCCTGCGGGCGATGCCGGGTTCCAGCGCGGTGCCGTCCGAGAACAGGGCGCGCAGCCGGCCCGCGGGGGGCAGCGCGCCGTGATCGGCGAAGCGTTCGTCGTCGGTCAGCCGGGCCAGCCTGGCCGGGAAGCCGTAGTAGTGGGTGGCGCCCAGGCTCCGGCTGACGGTCATGCCCGCGCACGGGTCCGGGTCGGCGACCAGGACCTGTTCGGCCCCGGCGTGCACGGCCGCCGCCAGCAGGGAGGGGTGGTACGCCTGCATGTGGTTGACCACGAGGCTGTCGGCGTCGAGCCGGTGGGCGATGGCGGTCTGGGCGGCGTTGGCCAGCAGATTGCGGTGGCTCAGGCGCAACTCCCGTACGCCCGCCGTGGCGTGCGCGACGCGCTGGACGCAGGCGACCGCGTCGGCGTCGGTGAAGGCGGACGGCAGCGCGGGCCCGGCGCCGGCGTCCAGCAGCACCTTCAGCGGGACGCTCCCGCCCCCGCCCGGCCCGTCCGTGGCGACCACGGTGTGCGGGCACCCGGGCTCCCCGGCCAGCCGCTCGGCCGCCGGGGCGGGCAGGAACGCGAACCCGGCCCCGGCCCGCGCGCACAGGTCGCGCAGGGCCCCGGGGCCCGCCGCCGGGTCGGCCAGGGCGAGCACCAGGCCGCTGCGCACCGCGCCGAAGTACACGGCGGGAAAGACCGCGTCCAGGGTGCAGGCGGCGACCACGGCCCCTTCGGACCGGCGCGCGGTGCGCCGGATGCCGTGGGCGATCCGGTCCGCCTCACGGTCCAGGCCGGCGAAGGTCAGGGTGCCGGCCGGGGTGGTGACGGCCGGGCGGTCCCCGTACCGCTCCGCGGCCCGGCGCAGGAGACCGTCCAGCGGACGGTCCAGGTGTCTGAGCACGGCCACGGTGACCTCCTGGCGCCGGGAACGGGGTGGGAACGCGACCCCACTCTCCGCTCCGGCACTCGAAGGGTCTTCGAGACGGAGTGGACGTCACGCGGCGAACAGATCGAACGTCGACGTGTGCCGCGGGCCCGCCAGTACGTCGAGCTGCGGGTCCACCGCCAGCATGGCCTGGTGCAGCCGCTGGAGCTGCGGAGAGGGCTCCACGCCCAGCTCCTCGATGAGCCGCATCCGCAGGCGCCGGTAGGCCTCCAGCGCCGACGCCTGCCGCCCCGAGCGGTACAGGGCCACCATCAGCTGCGAGTGCAGGCCCTCGTGCTGCGGGTGACGTGCCGTCAGCTCGGTCATCTCCGCGATGAGTTCCGCGTGCCGGCCGAGCCGCAGCTCGGAGTCCACGCGCCGCTCGATCGTCATCAGCCGGCTCTCCTGGAGCCTGCGGACCTCGATGTCGAGGATCGGGCCGATCCGCACGTCCACGAGCGCCCCGCCCTGCCACAGGTCCAGCGCCGCCTTGAACCGGGCCGCCGAGACAGCGTTGTCCCCGGTCTCGAAGGCCGCCTGCCCCTCACGGACCAGACGCTCGTAATCGTGCACATCGACCGACTCCTCGGGGATCTGCAGCAGATACCCGCCGTGCCGGGTGGCGAGGATGTCCTTGGCGCGGCCGGGGGCGTCGGTGCCCATCGCCGTGCCCAGCCGTCTGCGCAGCTGAAGGATGTACGTCTGCAGGGTGGTCAGCGCGCTCTGCGGCGGCGCCGTCGACCAGATCTCCTCCATCAGGGTCGGCACGGGCATGACGCGCCCCGGGTAGAGGGCGAGCAGCGCCAGAATCTGCCGCGGTTTCCCCGCGGACGGAACGATGGATCCCCCGTCGACCTCGGCACTCAACGGACCCAGAACCTGAATCCTCACGGTCTCCTCCGTACTCGTCGAGTTCCTTGTCTCGCTTTCCTTCCGGTGGCCTGAATTCTGCCTCCGCTGCAGGCAAACTAGCGGGATTCTCGAACATTCAGTAAATTCCTCAAGCGCCTCTCTAGCGAATTCCGGGGCCTGCGGCGCGCATTCGCCCGGCGCCGTTCCGGATCACGATGCACATGCAAAAAGAGGGCTGCGCGGTATGTTTGTCGCGCGGAAGGAACCGCTGTTCGTACGCGGTGTTCAGGCGGCCCGGCCGGCCGGAACGCGCGCGCCCACGGGGGGCGGCAGTGCGAACTGCTGAGGGGCCGACCTACTCCACGGGAAGCCGAGGTTGAGGTGGACGGCCGCTTCCCCCTCCGCCGCGGGCACGGCCACCGCGACCAGCACCCCCGGCACCGGCTCCAGTTCGGCGAACCGCCAGGGGCGGGCCCCGTCGTCGGCCGGCGGCGTGAAGGCGAGCACCCCGCGCTCGTCGTCCAGCGTGAACTCGAAGCTGTCGAAGGGGATGCCGAGGCCCAGTCCGCGTGCCTTGGAGTACGCCTCCTTGAGCGTCCAGATCCGCAGCGCCCGCCGGTCGCGTTCGCGACCGGGACCCGGTTCCTCCGCCCAGGCGCGCTCCGGCGCGGAGACGGCGTTCAGGATCGTGGCGACGGCCTGCTGGTCGCGGTCGTCGACCCGTTCGACGTCCACACCGATCCGGGCCTGGCGCACGATGCCGAGCAGGTTGTAGCCGCCCGCGTGGGAGAGGTTGAAGTCCAGCACCCCGCTCTCCTGCGAGAGCCGGTCGGTGGCGGGCCGCAGGAAGGGCCGGCCGCGCGCCGAGCGCCAGATGACGAGTTCGGCCTCCGCGTGACCCGCCTCCAGCGCCAGGGCCCGCCGGACGAGGGTGTGCGCGACCAGGTACTGGAGCCGGTCGCGTTCAAAGAGGAACTTGTTCGCGGTCCGCTGCTCCTTGGCGTCCAGCCAGTGCCCGGCGAGCAGCCTGGCCGTCTCGGGGTCCAGCCCGTCGTTGGGGCACAGCCACAGCGTCACGGGCGCGGACTCCGGCTCCCGCTCCTCGTCCGGTCCGGCCGCGAGGGCCTGGAGGTCAGCCGGCACGGCGTGCCTCCCGCGTGTCCGGCAGCGGGGCGCTCGTGGGGAGTTCGAGTACGGGGGCGGGCGGCCCGGTCCGGTCGCCGGCCGGCACATCGGCGCCCGCCAGCCACAGACGCGTCAGCTGCTCGAACCGCCGCCCGCGCCACAGGGCCGCGACATAGTCACGGGTCTCGGGCAGCCCGTCCGCCAGCAGCGGTTCGCCCGCCTCGCGCAGGTCCGCGTGGCGCACCGGCCGGGGGCCCGACGCCGCGTCACCCCGCGTGAACGCGGCCAGCGCCCCGGCCAGTTCCGCCGTGTCGTGCACCACGGCGGCCAGCCGGCAGGCGTGGACGGCGCGCCCGATCCGCAGCTCCCGCGCCACCGCGCCGGGCCCGGGTGCCTGTTCGAATGACGTGAGCCAGTCCGCGAGGCGTACGGCGGTGGCGGCCAGGTGCCGGGGCGTGGGGGCGGAGAGCAGCACCAGGTGCGGCCCGTCCTCCTCGGCCGGTTCCGGCGGGGCCGGCGGCGGCTCCCGCAGCGCGACGGCGGCGTACGGCGCGTCGTCCTCGTACACCCCGGCCAGGGCGGTGCGCGGTCCCTCGGGCCAGGGCCCGGGGCGCTCGCGTCCGGGTCCGGGGAGCAGGACACCGTGGCGCAGCTGGAGGACGGCGCGGACGAGGGCGGCCGCTCCGGTGCCTTCCTCGTCGAGTCCGGGGGCGGTGGCCGGGACCCGTTGCCGCAGCCGTGCACGCAGGGCGGCGGAGGTGCCGCGTCCGGGGTGCCCGGCGGCGCTCGCGGTGAGGACGGCGTGCACCCGGTCCCCGGCGGCGCGCGCGGCGGCCGCCGGTCTGAGGAGCAGGGCGGCCACGCCCTCGCGCTCGTTCCCGCCGGCGACCAGGGCCGCCGCGCACTCCCCGGCACGCAAAGCGCCGAGCGCCTGGTGGACGGCGGTGAGGAAGGAGGAGCTGCCGGTGTCGGTGTCGCGGCTGGGGCCGCGCAGGTCCAGCACGCGGGACAGGAGCGCCGAGGTGTGCGGGCGGGCGGTGGCCGTGAAGACGCCGACCGCGCGGTGCTCGCCGTCCGGCCCGGTCAGCGCGTCGAGCCGGGCCCCGGCGTATCCGGCGCCCTCCAGCGCCTGGTGGACGCGGTGCAGCAGCAGCCGTTCCTCGGGGTGGAGCGCGTCGGCCTGTTCGCGGCCGATGCGGAGAAGCGCGGGGTCGAAGGCGTCGGCCCCGGTGTCCCCGGTCCCTGCGGGCGCCGCGCCCAGCGCCGCCTCCCAGAAGCCGGCCGTGCCGGCGGCGGCCCCGGGAAAGGCGCAGTCGACGGCGACGACGGCGAACCCGTCGGCGAGGGGCGGCGGCGGTGGCTCCGCAGGCACAGGGGCCTGCGAAGGCGCGGGCGCGGCGGGCGCCTGCCCGTTCCCGGTGAGCAGTGCCAGCACCTGCTGCCGGTCCAGCGCGCCGCTCTTGAAGCGCGTCAGGATTTCCCTGTTGTCCATGGGCTCAACGCGTCCTTCGCCTCAGACGGTTCGGGTGTCGAGCAGTCCGGCCGCCTGGTCGACGCCGATCAGGCCGTCGCGGACCGCGTCGAGCAGGGCCTCGATCTCGGCCGTGGAGCGGGGCGCGGTGAAGGCCGCCGGGGCGGGGCCGCCGGCGGTGGCGGTGGCGGCGCGCTCCACGTAACCCGTCAGGGAGCCGAGGTCCTGGTACGTGTAGAAGAGGGCGGACTGTTCCTTGAGGCCCCAGGTCCGGTTGATGCCCTCGACGAACTGCGCGGCCAGGATGGAGTCGAGGCCGAGCACGGTGAACGGGGCGGTGGCGTCGATCGCGTCGGGCGCGCAGCCCAGGATGGCGGCGAGCTGCCTGCGCAGGGCATCGGCGACGGCGCCGGTACCGGGCGGGGCCACCTGTACGGCGGGGCGCGGCTCCTCGGGCACGACGGTCGTCGTCCCCTCGGTGCCGAGCAGGCCGGCCACATGGGCGGCCAGGGCCTGCGGCGTCGGGTAGCGGTACAGGGCGTCCGCCGGCACGGCGGTCCCGTAGCGGGCGTTCACCATCGCGAGGAACTGGGCGTTCAGCAGCGAGTCCATGCCCAGCGCCGCGAAGGTCTGCCCGGGGTCGACGGCGTGCGCCTCGACGTGCGAGAAGCCCGCGAGGATCGCGGTGACCTCGGCGAGCACATCGGCGACGGGTGTCTGCGGGAGGTGGTGCGTGGGCAGCCGGTGCGCGGCAGTCATGGTGGGCTTCTCCAAGTGTCGTGTCTCGGGTGGCCGTCTGCGCATTGTGCTGTCGGGGTCCGCGCCGCCGCATCGCCGTACGGGGTGAACCGGCTCCCGCCGCCTCGCTCCCGCGAGGGAGCGGGGCGACGGGTCCCGGGTCAGCCCGCGGCCAGCAGGGAGACCCCCGGCAGTTCGGCGGCCGCGGCCTGCACCGAGTGCTGGAGCCGCTGGAGGCGGGGCGAGGGTTCGAGCCCCTGGTCGCGCAGGAGCGTGGTGCGCAGCCGCGCGTACGCCTGGAGGGCTTCGCCGCGCCGGCCGGAGCGGGCGAGGGCCACCATGAACTGGGCGTGGAGGTTCTCGTGGGCGGGGTGGCGGCTGGTCAGGACGGTCAGTTCGGCGAGCAGTTCGCGGTGGCGGCCCAGGTGCAGATCGGCCTCGATGCGCTGGTCGAGCGCGCACAGCCGGCTCTCCTCCAGGCGCCGGACCTCGGTGTGCAGGAGCGGGCCGTGCTGGACGTCGGCGAGCGCGGTGCCGCTCCACAGTGCCAGCGCCTCACCGAGCCGGCCGGCCGCCTCGGTGAAGGACTCGGCGTCCATGGCCCGGTACCCCTCGCCCACCAGCCGCTCGAACCTGCGTACGTCGCTGTCGGCGCCGGAGACGAGCAGGTAGCCGCCCGGCAGGGTCATCAGGACGTCCTTGGCGTCGCCCTGCCCGTCGAGGGCCCGGCCGATGCACTCGCGCAGTTGCAGCACATAGGTCTGCAGCGTCGTACGGGCGCTGCGGGGCGGGCTGTCGCCCCACAGCTCCTCGATCAGATCGGTGACCGGTACGACGCGGTCGGCGTTGAGCGCCAGCAGGGCCAGGACCTGCCGCGGCTTCGGCGCGGTGGGGGTGATGGACACCCCGTTCTCCCGCACGGCAAGCGCTCCGAGTACGTCGATGTCCAACGCCGTCTCCCTCACGTCCTCGGGTCCGTGCCCCGGCCCGACATCAAAACAGCACAAGCGGTCTGCAAAGAGCGTACCGGTCGTGCTGTTTTCTGTCAGCGCATCGAGATCACCGAACAGATCACATGAGGGAGACAGCGGGGGCGGACACGGACTACTGCGGCGGGTTGCCGTGCTTCCGGGACGGCAGGTCGGCGTGCTTGGCGTGCAGCATCGCCAGCGACCTGACGAGCACCGACCGGGTCTCGGCCGGGTCGATGACGTCGTCGACGAGCCCGCGCTCGGCGGCGTAGTAGGGGTGCATCAGCTCGGTCTTGTACTCCTTGACCATGCGGGCGCGCATGGCCTCGGGGTCCTCGGCCTCCGCGATCTGCCGGCGGAAGATGACGTTGGCGGCGCCCTCGGCGCCCATGACCGCGATCTCGTTGGTGGGCCAGGCGTACGTCAGGTCCGCACCGATCGACTGCGAGTCCATGACGATGTACGCGCCGCCGTACGCCTTGCGCAGGATCAGCGAGATACGCGGCACCGTCGCGTTGCAGTACGCGTACAGCAGCTTGGCGCCGTGCCGGATGATCCCGCCGTGCTCCTGGTCGACACCGGGCAGGAAGCCGGGGACGTCGAGCAGCGTCACGATCGGGATGTTGAAGGCGTCGCACAGCTGGACGAAGCGGGCGGCCTTCTCGGACGCCTCGATGTCCAGCACCCCGGCGAGCGACTGCGGCTGGTTGGCGACGATGCCGACGACCTCACCGCCCACCCGGGCCAGGGCGCAGATGATGTTGCGCGCCCAGTGCTCGTGGATCTCCAGGTACTCGCCGTCGTCGACCAGTTCCTCGATGACCTTGCCCATGTCGTACGGGCGGTTGCCGTCCACCGGGACCAGGTCGAGCAGGGTGTCGGAGCGGCGGTCGACCGGGTCGGCGGTCGGTGCCTTCGGCGGGTTCTCGCGGTTGTTCTGCGGGAGCATCGAGAGCAGGTAGCGGACCTCGGCGATGCAGGTCTCCTCGTCGTCGTACGCGAAGTGCGCCACGCCTGAAGTACCCGCGTGGACGTCCGCGCCGCCGAGGCCGTTCTGCGTGATCTCCTCGCCCGTGACCGCCTTCACGACGTCGGGGCCGGTGATGAACATCTGCGAGGTCTCACGGACCATGAACACGAAGTCCGTCAGCGCCGGCGAGTACGCCGCACCGCCCGCGCACGGCCCCAGCATCACGCTGATCTGCGGAATCACCCCGGACGCCTTGGTGTTCCGCTGGAAGATCCCGCCGTACCCGGCGAGCGCCGAAACACCCTCCTGGATACGGGCGCCGGCGCCGTCGTTCAGGGACACCAGCGGCGCACCGGCCGAGATGGCCATGTCCATGATCTTGTGGATCTTCGTCGCGTGCGCCTCGCCCAGGGCGCCGCCGAAGATCCGGAAGTCGTGCGCGTACACGAACACCGTCCGGCCCTCCACCGTGCCCCAGCCGGTGATGACACCGTCGGTGTACGGCTTCTTCGCCTCCAGGCCGAAACCCGTCGCCCGGTGCCGCCGCAGCTGCTCCACTTCACTGAACGAACCCGGATCGAAGAGCAGTTCTATGCGCTCGCGGGCGGTCAGCTTGCCCTTGGCGTGCTGCGCCTCGGTCGCCTTGGGGTTCGGTCCCCGCTCCGCCTCCGCACGGATCTCGTGCAGCTCCGCCACCCGGCCGCGGATGTCGGCCGGTTCGAGCTGGTCGGTCGCGGGGGCGATGGTGGTCATCGACATGTCGTCAGATCCCTTCCTGGGACGCGGGTCGCCGCGTCATTGCCAGCTGCGCGGAGCTCGGTAGGCAGGCTGTCGGCTCCACCGCTTGAAGCCGCCGGCCGGGTCGCTCTCCGGCTGCTCCCCGGCGTCCGCCCGCAGCGCGAGCAGCACCACCGTGAGCGCGGCCAGCTCCTCCTCGGTGGCCCGTCCGCGCTCGATGCGCAGCGCGGGCTCTGCCAGGCCCGAATCACCCATGCCCCACCTCCAGCGTTTCCGCCACCGTCGGACACGGCGCTAAAGAACCGCTCCTGCTCCACTGGAGAAACGCTCAGCAGCAGCTCAAAGGCTCTTGGCACGCACGGATTCGAGCCCGGTGGCGAGCGCCCTGGCGCAGTCCGGACCGCTGCCGACCCCGGTCATGACGACGGCCGCGACCATGTTCTCGCCGGCCGCGCCCGCGAGTTCGTACGCGGCGGTGCCGCCCGGCCCCGCCCCGCACAGCACGAGCCGCCGCTCGCACTCCAGCAGCCGCAGCAGCACGGAGGCGGGCGGTTCCCCCGGCCCCGTCACCCGCAGGCCCACGATGCGTTCGGGTCCCGGGTGGTCCCGCACCAACGCCTCGTACGCGCCCTGGGGAACGCCCGGGGCCCGCACCAGCACGATGGTGTCCGCCGCGGGATCACCGGCGCGCAGCACCGACACGTCGGGCCCCTCCGGTTCGGGCGGGCGGGGCAGTACGCGGGGCACCTCGAAGCCCTGGAGCAGTTCGAGGACGTTGCCCACCGTGGACTGCGGATCGCGGTGGTCGGGCAGCGAGCGCAGCAGCCGTACGCAGTGCGAGAGCAGCGCGGAGGCGTCCACGTCGCCCAGACACCGCCGGTCGTACATGGCGGTCAGGGACAGCCCGCCGTCCGCGTCGTGCCGGGCCGCGAGCGCGAGCGGCAGCCCGGGGTGGGCGCTGATGCTGCGCGGGGCGTCGACCTCGATGCCCTGGCCGCGCAGGTCCGCGAGCAGCGCCTCGGGCAGCTCCAGCCGGCTGTCGAACACGATGTTGGTCGCGAAGAGTTCGGCGTCCGGATCGCGGCCGCTCCACACTCGCACCCGGTCCGCCGGCACCCACGCGTGCACGGACAGGTCGAGCGCGGCGTCCCGCGTCTGCTCCAGCAGTCCGGTGAGCGGGTCGGCGGGGTCCACGGTCACCGTCATCGGCAGCGGGTTGCCCAGCAGCCCCGGAATGCCCCCGGCGCCCTCCATCGGCACGTCCCGTCCCGACAGGTGCACACCGAAACCGACCGGGGCCGGCCCGGTCGCGCCCACCGCCCGGTAGAGCAGCAGCGCCCACACGGCGTGCAGGGCGCTGGACTCCCCCGCCCCGCGCATCGCCGCCCAGGTCCGCAGCCGCGCCGTCTGCGGGGGCCGCAGCCGCCGCTGGACCCGCCCCACACCGGTGTGCCCGGTCGGGGCGCCCCCGGTCAGGCCGGGGCGGACGATCGCCTCCGGCGGCGGGGCGGCCGTGGACCAGTAGGCGCGGGCGGCCCCGGTGTGCTGGCGGGCCAGCCACAGGGCGTGGTCGCGCACATCGGGGCGCCGGTCGCCGCCGGGCAGGACGCCGCCGCGCGCGTACGCCCGGTAGAACTCGCGCAGCAGCAGATGGACGCCGCGCTCGTCGAGCAGCGCCCGGTGGTACGTCAGCAGGACACGGGTCGGGCCGCGTTCGCCGCCGGGGCCCGGCCGGCCGTCGAGCAGGGTCACCCGCAGCAGGCCCGGCCGGTGCGGGGCGAAGCTGCGCAGGCGGTCGCGCTCGACGAGGTCGCTCCAGGAGACGGCGGTGTGTTCGAGGTGGGCGATCTCGATCTCGGCCCACTCGTGCAGCACCAGCCGGGGCAGGTGCGTCCAGTCGAACGAGGCGCGCAGCACGGTCTCGCGGTCGGCGACGGACAGCCAGGCGTCGGCGAGCCGGGCGGTGTCGAGCGGGCCCGCCCAGTTCCAGGCGAGCTGCCCGATGTGCCCGTCCGCCGGATCGCGGACCGCCGCCCGGATCAGGTCGCGCTGGTGCCCGGCGGCGGTGACCGTGTCACGCGCCCCGGCCGCCAGCGCCAGCACGTCGGCGAGGACCGCGGCCCCCGGGCGGGCCGGGGGGCCGTGCGCCTGGGCGATGCGCAGGGTGTGCCGCCCGGCCCCGGGGTCGTCGGCGGTGACCGACCAGGCGCGGTGGCGCTGGGTCACCCGGGCTGCCACCGACTCGGCCCGGCCGGGGTCGAGCGGGCCGCACAGCTCCAGCTCGAAGGGCAGGCCGGAGGCGGCGGGCACCGGCTGGTGGACCACCGCGAGCACGAGGTCCGCCGGGCCTTCCGTCATCGGGCACCCGGACTTTCCGGCCCCGGCCCGGGTGTGTCCGTGGCCGGCGGGGCGACGAGGCCCGGGGTGCCCGGACCGGCGGGCGGTGCGGGGTGCCAGTCCGGGGCGCCGGGGTCGGGCAGCGGGGCCCCCGCGGCCTGCGGGGTGCGGCGGTGCGCGACGCTCGCCAGGTACCGGCCCTGCACGACATGCGTCGCCAGGTCCCAGCCGGCGGGCTCGTCACCGGCGGGCACCGTACGCCCCCGCTCGTCCCGGCCGAACGCGATCGAGCTGAAGCGGCGGCGCAGACCGTGCCCGAGCGCCTTGGTGTACGCCTCCTTCAGGGTCCACAGGTTGAGCAGGCGCAGCGCCCGTTCCGCCTCGGGCAGCACGGCGAGCGCGTCGCCCTCCTCGGGGGTGCACACGTGGTCGCGCAGCAGCTCGAAGGAGACGGGGCGGGAAAGGGGTTCGATGTCCACGCCGACCGGGCCCGTGGCGCTGACGCCGACGAGGATCAGGTCGTCGGTGTGGGCGAGGCTCACGTCCAGCTCCTCGCCCAGGCCGCGTAACCGGGGCCGCCCGCCGGGGCTGTGGGCCAGGTCCAGGGAGCGCGGCGGCACCTGGAGCACGGCCGCCGCGGTGTACCGCATGACCATCCGCGAGACCGCGAACCGGAAGCGGCCCGCCGGGGTCGGGGTGTGCAGGTAGCGCTGCCGTTCCCGGCCCAGTACGAGCCGCAGTTCCGGGTCGAGGAGGGCAGCGGTCAGCCACTCGCCCCATGTGGTGTGCACCAGGACGGGCCGCCCGCTCTCCAGCACCTCGCGCACCGGTTCCCAGGGCCCGTCGGGACCCGCCACATGGAGCGGCGCCGGCAGCGGCTCCCGTGCCGCGTCCGCGGTCCGTACCGCGTCGTCACGGTTCACGGCCCGCTCACCACAGCATTCGCGTGGCGTACACGTCGACGTCGACGTGGTGGCGGACGCGGTGGGCGAGCACGGCCCACACCCCGTCGCGGGGGTCGGTGAGGCCGGGCGGCAGCGGCACGCCGAGCCGTTCGGTGACCCGGGCCAGGGCGAGCAGCGCCCAGTCCGGCGCCCCGAGATACGCGCCGGGCACGGCCGTTGCGGCCTCCCGCACCCCGAGCACGGCGGCGGCCAGCAGGAGCAGCGCCCTGCGGTCGGCCAGCGCCCGCACCGCGGGATCGGCCGGGTCGGCGTGCGCGGCCCGGAGCAACGGCAGGCGCAGGGTGCGCAGTTCGGTGTTGAGCCGGCGGGCGGTACGGGCCAGCGCCACCTGGGCGGGCGGGCCCGGAACGTGGATCCCCGCGGCGGCCGCCGGCAGGGCGTCCGCGAGGGCCTGCGCGCATCCGGCGGCCGGTGCGCCGGCGTCGAGCGGCTGCCCGAGCCGGAACAGCGGGTGGCCCGGGGCGCTCCCGGCACCGGCCGGCGGGGCGTCGGCCGGGCCGTCCTGCGCCCGGACGAGCCGGGCCTGGTCCACGCTCGCGGCGACCCAGTCGAGCCCGGCGGGCGTCAGGTCCTCGGCGATCCGGGCGAGGGCGCGGGCCTGCGGGCTCGCCGGCCCGCACCCGGTCTGGTGCAGGACGAGGTCGAGGGCGCCGCGCACATCGGCGGCCAGCTGCGGCACGACGTATCCGACGGCGGCGGTCAGCGCGGGCGCGGTGTCGCCGGGCATGTCGAGGGAGCGCAGCGCGACGGCCACCAGGCTCTCGCAGGCCAGCAGGTCCGCGAAGCACTCGGCGAGCGTGCCGTGCCACTGGCGTACGGCCGGTTCGTGGCGGCCTCGGGCGTCCACCACCCGCACGGCCTCGCGCAGGACTCCCCCGGTCACGGCGGTCAGCGCGGCCGGGGCCAGCAGCGCGGCCAGCTCCCCGGCCCGGGGCGGTGCGCTGCCGGAACCGTCGTCCGCGACGAGCAGCGGGCGGACCCCCCACGCCTGACCGAGCGCCAGGTCCCGGCGGAACAACGGCCGCAGCGCACGGGCCAGCTCCTCGCCGCTCGTGAAGTGCCCACCGGCCGCCCGGTCCACGAACTCCTCGCGCAGCCCCTCGGGAACGGGCAGGTCACCGAGGGCGTCGCGGCCGGCGCGGCGATAGAGGTTGCCGGCGTCGTCGGGGTCGCCGAGCAGCGCGTCCAGGCGCAGGGCCCGCGCCGCGGCGCCGGCCTGCGGCGGCAGCTCGGCGTACGCGCGCGAGGCGGCCCTCGGGGGTGTCCCCGGCACGGACGGGGAGCCCGGGGCCGCGACGGGGGCCTGCCGGGTGAGCGTCATCGAAGCCTCCTGATCGTGGTCATCGCAGGCGGCGGACGGCGCTCTCCGCATGCCACTTGGCCAGACCCAGCGCCTCGGTGCTCGCCCGGCCCAGCCACGTACGCACGTGGTGCCGGGCGTCCGCGCAGGTGGCGTGGGCGCCCAGGGCCCGTCCGACGGCCTCTTCCCTGAGCATCACTTGATGGGTGGAGACGACCCGGACCCCGGACTCGTCGGGCAGCAGCGCCCACTCCCCGCTGTGCGAGGCGATCGGATCGGGGGTGAGCGTCTCCTTGTAGACGATGCGCCCGGCGTGCGGGAAGCACAGCCGTACGCTCTCCACGGTGACGGTCTCGCCGGTGTCCCCGGCGCAGGTGTCCATGGCCGCGAGCTGCACACCCGGCTGGTCCTCGCGTACGAGGGTCCACTCCACGTGCGGGATCAGCTCGACCCAGTCCTCCATGCGGTAGAGGAAGTCGTAGACGAGTTCGCTGGGGCCCTCGACGTGCACGCTGTCCTCGAAGCCGACAAGGAGTTCGTCCAGCCGCTCCCAGCGCTCGGCCATCTCCCTGACCCGGTCCAGCAGGGCGGGCACCACGTCCGGGGCGTCGTCGCCGTCGCGGCACAGCGTGAGCGCCGCGCGTTCGTCGCCGTCGGGTTCCACACTCCAGCGCCCCGTGACGGGCGCGTTCGCCCGGTCCCCGGAGCGCTGTTCGAAGGCGATGGTCCGGGCCGGCGGGTCGAGGGTGCGCCGGACGTGCGAGGAGCGGACGCGGTCGTCCACCAGGTCCCAGACGCGCAGCTGTTCTACGGTGCCGTCGAAGTCGATGCGCTCGACGTGCAGGTGGGAAGGGAGGAACAGCGGCCAGCGCACGGCGTCCGCGAGCATCCCGTAGACGACGCCTGCCGGGGCTGCCACGGACATGGTGCGCTGGGTCGAGTGCCCTCGCTCAGCCGACATGGCTGCCCTCCTCCTGATGGCCCCCAGGCTGCGGCGCGGACCTAGAGAAGCCCTTGAACGCCGTCGGAGAGAGGCACCGCCCGGACCCGGGGCACCGGCGCGGCGTCCGGGCCGGTCAGCCGATCTCGGCGAGCCGGATTCCGCCGGTGCCCGCGACGCCCTCGGGCCGGGCCATGAGGATGGAGCGCTGCAACTTGGCCAGCGCGGGCGAGGGTTCGAGCCCCAGGGTGCGCACCAGTGTGGACCGCAGCCGCTGGTAGGCGTCCAGCGCCTCACCGCGCCGGCCGGAGCGGTAGAGGGCCAGCATGTACTGGCCGCACAGGCTCTCGTGCGTCGAGTACCTGCTGAGCAGAACGGTCAGTTCGGAGAGCAGTTCACGGTGGCGGCCCAGCTTGAGGTCGGCCTCGATGCGCTGGTCCAGCGCGCACAGCCGGCTCTCCTCCAGCCGCTTGATCTGCGTGTCCAGGTGGGGCCCGGTGTGTACGTCGGCGAGCGCCGGACCGGTCCACAGAGCGAGGGCCTCGCGCAGCAGCCGCGCCCCCTCGGGGAAGTCCTCGGCGTCCATGGCCCGGTATCCCATCCCGGCCAGACGCTCGAACTCCCGGACGTCGTGGGTGCCTTCGCCGCCCTTGAGTAAGTAGCCACCGGGAACGGTGAGCAGGACGTCCTTGGCGGTGCGGGTCTCGTCACCGTCCTGTTCGAGCGCGACGGTGATCATTTCGCGCAGTTGCAGGATGTACGTCTGGAGGGTGGGGCGGGCGCTGCGCGGCGGCTCGCTCCCCCACAGCTCCTCGGTGAGGGTGCCCACGGGCACCACCTCGTCGGCGTGCAGGGCCAGCAGGGCGAGCACCTGCCGGGGCTTGGGCGCGGTCGGTGTGATCGATACGCCCTTTTCCCGCACGGCAAGCGTGCCGAGTACGTCGATGTCCACGCCGTCTCCCCGTCATCTCCCGGCCGCCTCGGACGGCCGGGAACTGTTGCTGACGCACTGATTTAAAAACAGCGCAGGCGGTATGTCAATACCAAACCGAACCGCCTGTTTCCTCTCGTGCGCGGCCCGAGCGAACCTTGAGGACAGGGGTCAATAGGGGACACAGTCCATCAAAACCGGTCAGCGCGAAGGGTGTTGGGCCTCCGATGACCCACAGATGACGCCCACGTAACCAGACTGTGCGGACTGTTTTACGCGATCAGGGCGGCTGGAGGGGTCCGCGTGTCCCGATCAGCGAATCAACGGGACAGCCGGGCGGCCGCGCACGCGGAAGCCGTGCGAGCCGGGCGGCCGGCACAACGCACGCGGAGGCCTTGCGAGCCGGACGGCCGACGGCTGCGATCCGGCCGACGGCGCGCGGGCCGGACGGCGCGGGCCCGCCCGCGCGCCCCCGGACACGGTCCCGCCCTACTCCGCGGGGCTGAGCCTCGGCAGCGCGAACGACCAGAGCTGGGCCACCCGTTCCGCGGACTGCCAGTACCGGTCGGTGGCGCCCAGGGTCTCCAGGCCGAGCGTCGACGCGACGATGACCACCGCCGCGTCCTCGGCCGAGACGTCCTCGGCCAGTTCCCCGCGCCCGCGCGCCTGGACGAGGGCATCGCGCACCCACTCGTACCACCAGTCGTGCAGCTTGGCCTCGCTCTTGCGGGAGGGGTCGCCGCCCAGCCGGAAGCCCGCGCGCACGACCGGGTCGTCGGCGACGGCGTCCATCAGCCGGCAGACGGCGGCGACGAGCGCCTGGAGCCTGCCCCCCTTCGCGGCCCGCGCGCTCTCCTCGGTCAGCGCGCGGGCGGACTCGGCGGCGGCGTTCTCCACGGCGGAGGCCAGGGCCTCCTTGTTGGGGAAGTGGAAGTGCAGGGCGCCCGAACTCACGCCGGCCCGGCTGCTGATCGCCGGCAGCGTTGCCATCGCATACCCATCGGCACCGAAGACCTCCGCGGCAGCCGAGATGAGAGCTTGACGTGTCACAGCCGCTCGCGCCTGCTTGACCATCATGTCCTCCTCCGGGCGGGGCGAGGGCGTCGGCATACAGCCGTCCGATTCACCCTGGATTCTCCGTACTGACTCGTGCACACCCTAGCAAACCGCACGGCTGGTTGGTTTAGTGCTGCGACGTGCGATCCGTCGGGATCAGCTGATCATTTTGCCTGCGATCGGACGGCCCGTACGGCCGGGCCACGGAAACAGTTGGTTTCTCCAGCGGTTCTCCCGGAGGAATGCACTCCGAACCAGCAAAGGAAACCGTCCGAAAGGTTTTTTTCCATGGGAGCGAGGGCGCTCGCGCGCGAAGCCGCGAAGATCCGCTTCCCTCATGTCCGTCTTAAGTACCTTTTGATGGGGAACCACTACCGGCCGGAAGTCTTGAAACGGAATGAGATATTCAAGTAAACAGGTGATCCTTGGTAAATCCTTTACTTTTGGGCCGATTGAAGAAAACCGGTAGGTCCGTATCTTAAGTGGCGTCGCCGAACACAGGTTTCAAGACGGGGGCCCCCATGAGTCTCACCACTGCTGAAGCCAGAACCGCACTGCCGGCCGCTCCGCGGCTGACGACCACGGTCGCGAAGGAGTACGTGCACCGCGACTCCGTGGCCGAGGTCTTCCTCACCGGATGCGACACCCAGGACGGGGTGAACTTCTCGCTCACCGGCCAATGGCCCCGGGCCCACACCATGTTCCGGAGCCTCGACGGGTCGAGTCACGACCCGCTGCAGGTGGCCGAAACGTTCCGTCAGGCCGGCATCTACGTCTCGCACGTGGAGCTGGGTGTGCCGCTGGGCCACAACTTCGTGATGTCGAGCATCACGTACACCACTGACACCGCCCGGCTGCGCATCGCCTCCGGGCCCACCGACTTCGACCTCGACACCCGGTGCACGGAGATCGTCCGTCGCAGGGGCGTGGCCAGCCGCATGGCGTTCGAGTTCGCGCTCCGCCGCGGCGGCCTGCCCATGGCGGGTGGCACGGGACAGATCTCCGTGATCCCGCCGGCCGTCTACAACCGGCTGCGCCAGAGCCGCGCCGCCCAGCCGCCCGTCGCCGCGGAGACGTACCCGGAACGCACCCTGCTGCCGCCGTCGATGGTCGGGCGGACGTTCACCACGGACGTGGTGCTCTCCGACGTCCCCGGCTCCGGCCCCTGCGGGAACCCGCGCTGGCTGCTCACCCCGGACCTCAACCACCCGATCCTCTTCGACCACAAGGGCGACCACGTGCCCGGCATGGTCCTGCTCGAAGCGGCCCGCCAGGCGGCCTGCGCCGTGATGGCGCCCCGCTCGTTCATCCCGGCCGCCGCCTCGAACGACTTCCACCAGTACGCCGAACTCGACCGGCCCTGCTGGATCGAGGTGACCCGGGTGTCGCACGAGCCCGGCAACATGGTGACGCTGGAGGTCGTCGGCCGCCAGGACGGCAAGGACGTCTTCACCACGGTGGTCACGGGCCCGGTCGACTGAGCCGGCGGACCTGTCCGCTGCGGGGTGCTTCTCTTCCCAGAAAACAAACCGGCTGGCCTGCTTTTAACGGTGAACGGCAGCCACCGGTACGGGAAACACCCGGAAGCACCTTGGGTAGCTGTCCCGGTCCCACACCGAACCAGCAGGTCACGCACACCGGACACCGCGCCTCAGCGACCGAAGCGACCGAAGGACCCGCTCGGACCTGTACGTGGGAGGCGCCGCCCCGCGGGAGGGCGGCGCCTCCCACGTACAGGCGGGAACGGCGCCTGTGGACGTACGCCGCGACGCCCCGTCAGAGGTCGAACGCGACGTGCTCCAGGTCGGTGTACTCCACCAGCAGCCCCTGCGCCCGGCGCCCGCCGTCCTTGAAGTAGGCCTCCTGGAGCCCTTCGGCCGCGATCTCCTGGAGCTGCCGGTCGCTGCCGCCCTGCTGCCGCGTCTCGAAGAGCCGGGCCGCGTACGCCGGCGGGAGCGCCACGGTGAGGTGGCGCAGCCGGGCGTCGTCGGTGGAGCCGGGGGCCGCCGTGTAGCCGAACCGGGCGCGGGTGTCGATGACGATGCCGCCGGTGGTCGCCGCGTCCCGGCGGGCCTTCGCCTGGATCTGCGGCTGCCAGCGCCGTTTGACCTCACGGTCCATGCGGGCGGCGAGGTCCTGGCGGGGCTTCCTCAGCTGGTCGCGCACATACCGCTCGACGGTGCGCTGGGTGACGCCCAGCAGTTCGGCGACGGCCCTGGTGCCCTTGAGCTGCTTGACCAGGTACCGCATCTGCGGACCGGCGGACTTGGGGGCGGGCCGGGTGAACGCCCGCTGGACCGCCTCGTCGAGACCTTCCCCGACCGTGTTCATCGGCTGGTTCTCCTACTCTCCGTCGTCCTTGGCGGTGACCGTGCCGTCCTTGATGTACCGGGCCAGGTTGAGCTCCGGACCGTACTCCTCCCGGACCGCCTCCGCCCACAGCGTGGTCTGCGACCCCTCGTGCTTCACCATTCCCGGGCTGACCCCGAGACGGAAGCCCCCGGGCAGCGGCTTGCCGTCCCGGTAGGGCAGGAAGTCCAGCGGCGAGGGCCCGTCGGAGGCGTACACCGCGCAGTCCGAGAGCACCGCGACCGGGTACTGGCCGGTGGCGTCGGCGAGCCGGAGCATCTTGCGGTGCATGTTGATCCGGGCGTGGGAGATGACGGCGGCCCGGATGTCGGGGCGCCAGGTCGGCCGGCTCAGCGCCGGCCACGGCTTGCCGGGGCGCCAGCCGCCGCCGCGCGGGCGCTCGCGCAGTTTGCCGATGCCGCCCTTGACCGTCGCCTTGATCGCGGACAGCACGACCGCCAGCTGCGGATCGCGGGCCCGGTAGCCCTCCATCGCCGCCAGGAACGCGTCCGGTGCCATGCCCTCGACCACGCCCAGGTCCGCCATGGTCGCCATGTACGCGTCGCGCAGCCGCTTGTACCAGCCGTCCAGGTAGCGCCCGTTGACCGGTCGCACCCAGGCCTCGACGGGTACCACCTCGTAGCCGAGCTCGACCGCGTACGCCACGGTCGGTGTCGCGTACCAGGCGGGCCCCTCCGGGCGGTCGCCCTTCGGCGTGAACGGGCTGGGCAGCAGGTCCCCTTCGAGCCGCCGCCACTGCTTGCCGATCACGACGTGCGACAGATCCACATGGGACAGGTCCACCAGCCAGGAGCCGGGCAGCGACGGGTCGAACGCGGGGCCGTCGACGTGCACGGGCGCCTCCAGGCCGACGACCGCCCCGTTGGCGGCCGCACCGAAGGCGAGGTTGACGTCGATGCCGACCAGGTCGCGCCGCAGGCACTCGTCGTCCGTGAGGGGCCGGGCCCAGTCGTACGCCTCCTCGAACAGCATCTCGGCCGGGCCGCGCTGGTGGAAGCGGGGCAGGTCCGCGAGGAGCGGGTGCCCGTCAGGGGCTTCGCAGGGAGCGCACTCGACGGGCTCGGAGCCCAGCGAGCCGGGGTTGCGCTCGCTGTGCCGCTTGCCGTCCGCGTCGGGCGCGCTCGCCCGGGTCGGCGGGTGCAGCGAGGTCATGAGTTCCAGCCCGGTGACGGCGGTGGAACCGCGGGGCGTCATCACGCGCGCGGCGTACGTCCCCAGCAGCCGCACGAGTTCGGCCGGCGGCAGCTGCTCGGCCCCGCCCCAGTGCCGGACGTCGAGCGCGTTCCAGGACGGCACGCAGAGCTGGACGCAGCTGCGGCGCGAGCCCCGCGCGGGCCGGTAGATCCGGGCCCACGGCCCGAAACCGCGCCGAGTCAGCTTCCAGTCCGCCCGCTCCAACTGCTTGAGCACCTTGTGCCCCTCGGGCAGCCTCCCCGCCAGGCTCTCCTCCTGGGACAGCCGTACGGGCAGCCCGAAGCGCTCGCACGCCGCTTCGGTGAGCACGAGCAGCGGATCGGCGTCCTGCCCCCACGGATGCAACCGGGGCGCGCCGAGGCCCGCCTCGTACAGGGCCCACTCGACCAGGGCGGGCAGCGACTTTGCGGGCACGTCCAGCAGCAGCCCGCCCGCGCAGTACGCCGACACCTCGCCGCCGTCCACATCGACGACGGCGAGCGGACCGTGCTCGTAGCCGGGGGCGTGCGAGGCGTGGGGGGCGTCGCCGGTCCCGGTCGCACGGCGCCCGGCAGCCACCGCAACGGCCTTACGAGGGGCGGGGCTCCCGGCCCTACGGGCTTCATCAGGCGCGCCCACGGATACGCCGGCCCCACGGCGGACGGGACCATCAGCCGTACGCGGCTCAGCCGTCGACGCGTCGACGGGCGCGGCTGCTTTGCGGCGAACGGGGCTTTCAGCCGTACGGGCCTCAGCGGCCGGCTCCTCGACGGGCGCGGCGCCCTCACGGAGCACGGAACGCGCCTCCGGCGCCCCGGCAGGAGCATCGCTCTCGTCCGCGGGGGGCCCGGCGGCCGGCACAGGAGCGGCCGTGGCCGGCACGCGGGCCGCAGCAACGTCCGCGGAGGCACCGGTCTCGCGGGCCACGGCGGGCGCGCCGACAGCGACCGCCTCCGCCGCGGACCCCGCCGGCGCCTCCGGCGCGACGGGCGTCTCCGGCGCGAACCGCGTCGCCAGTCCCTCCAGGAGCCGTGCGTACGCAGCCCGCTTCGGCGGCCGGGGCTCGCTGCGGCCGGACTCCCAGTTGCCGACCGACTCGCGGCGGCTGCCCAGCGCCTTCGCGACCTGGTCCTGGCTCAGCCCGGCGGCCTCCCGCAGCCGCTTGCGTTCGGCCGGTGGCGGCAGCGGGTCCTGCGCGATCTGCTCCAGCAGCGCGTCCACCGCGCTGAAGAGCAGCTGCTCCTCGTGGGACAAAACGATCACCTCTGGCGCCACCCTACCCAACCGCTCATCGAACGCCTCGCGGATGTCGCACGGATTGCGCATGTCCGAAGGTGATCGCTGGAGACGTGGTTCAGACGGACTGGAGACGACCGGAAGGCTCTCACACGCTCAGCGACCGGAGCGAAGCGACCGGCCGCTCGCTCAGTAGCTGGTGTCCGGTGGAAAGAACCGCAGGTCACCCGCCCAGCAGGGGCGAGAAGCGACCGAAGCGACCCAAGGTTCAGGTATATGGAGCCATTGGCATGCGTGCGCGTGTGCGTCATATATAGGGAACTTCGGTCGCTTCAGTCGCTGTTCTCTCCGGCACACCGCCGCGACCTGTGGTTTCTTCAGTGAACCGGACGGCTGCACAGCGACCCGGAACCACTCGGCGCCCGGTCGCTGAGTAGCTGGGGCGGCGCTTCGGTGGGCACAACTGTTCTGCCGCATGTACCTCTTCTCCCCCGGGGGTTTCGCTAATCTGATTGTGCGAGTTGAGTCGCTTCAGTCGCTGATGGGGGAAGTGAATGGCAGCTGAACTGCGGGTCTCGCGCAGCGACCCACGGCAGTTCAAGAGTGCTGCTGCGGTCGCTTCGCAGCCTCTGACGACAGCCTGGTGGCGGACGCGCCAGGGGTGGCCGGTTCACCCCCTTGCGCCGAGTGCGGGACGGGCCCGGCCGTGCTCCCCCGGGGGGCGCGCGTGAGCGCGGACCACGAGAGAGTGCTGCCCTCGGCCTCCTTCGACGCCCAGGCCGTGGCCGC
This sequence comes from Streptomyces sp. NBC_00708, assembly GCA_036226585.1. GTDB lineage: Bacteria > Actinomycetota > Actinomycetes > Streptomycetales > Streptomycetaceae > Streptomyces. The sequence goes on along the minus strand of CP108998.1, from coordinate 23,148 downwards.
GCAGATCCTCGCGCAGCCCGTGGTGCCGCGCCGGCAGAACGACCCGTACGTCCCGGCGGGCGGCCCGGCGCAGGACAGGGCGACGGCCGACGGGCTGCTGCCCGACACCCTCACGGACCGGGGCAACGCCAAGTTATTCGTCAGGCTCTACCGCAACGACTACCGGCACGTGCCCGGCATCGGCTGGTTCCGCTGGGACGGCACCCGCTGGCAGTTCGACGAGGACGACACGGTGATGTGGTCGGCGGGCGACCTGGCGGAGTCCCTCGCCACCATCGACCCGCGGGGGCTGTTCACCCAGACCGCGCTCCAGCAGCACCGCCGCCGCACGCTCAGCACGAGCGGGATGAACGCGATGCTGACCCAGGCCAAGTCCGCGCCGGGCATGGTGCTCAACGCGGCGCTGCTGGACGCCGATCCGTACGCCCTGTGCACACCGGCGGGCGTCGTGGACCTGCGCACCGGGCGGATCCGTCCCGCCGAGCCGACCAAGGACTTCCACTCCCGCTCGACCTCCGCCGCGCCCCGGGCGATGCCCACGCCGCGCTGGGACCGCTTCCTGGCCGACACCTTCGGTGAGGGCCCGGACGGCGAGGAGATGACCGGCTTCCTGCAGCTGCTGCTCGGCTACTCCATCACCGGTGACGTCGGCGGCCAGGTGATGCCGTTCCTGTTCGGCTCCGGCAAGAACGGCAAGTCCGTACTGCTGGACGTCCTGATGAAGCTCCTGCGGGACTACGCGGACGCGGCGCCGCCCGGCTTCCTGATGTCACGCCCGTACGAGGGCCACCCCACCGACCTCGCCGAACTGCACGGCCGGCGGGTCATCGTGTGCAGCGAGGTCAAGCCGGGCGACCGGTTCGACGAGGCCCGGGTCAAGCTGCTGACCGGCGGGGACCGGATCAAGGCCCGCCGGATGCGGCAGGACTTCTTCAGCTTCGAGCCGACGCACAAGATGTGGCTGCTGGGCAACCACCGGCCCGAAGTGGGCACGGGCGGCTTCGCGTTCTGGCGGCGCATGCGCCTCATCCCGTTCGAGCGGGTCGTCTCCGACGACCGCAAGATCGACAACCTGGCGGACATCCTGGTCACCCAGGAGGGCCCCGGCATCCTCAACTGGCTGATCGAGGGCGCCCGCCGCTACCTGGGCGGCGACAGGGACCTCTCCGGCCCGGAGCGGGTGCGCATCGCGACGACCGTGTACGCGGAGACCGAGGACCACACGGGGCGCTTCGTCGGCGAGACCTGCCGGCTCGACGCCGGGCTCCGGGCCGAACAGGCCCAGCTCTACGCGGCGTACAGACGCTGGTGCCAGAATGAGGGCGTTCCGGCGATTTCGTCGAGAGCCTTCGCGGCACACATCCGGGAAGTGGTGGGGCTGGCATCACCGAAGGAAATGATCTTTTCCAACCAGCGCAAGTACTACCCGGGCATCGGCCTGCTCGCGGACGAGGAGACAGTATGAGCGCCCTCATCGCAGAGGACGAGATCGTCCACGAGGTGGACCTCGTGTGGCTCGAGGACATCAGCGCGCTCGACTACGTCCGCCAGAGCCTGGACCGCCTGCCGACCCGCCGGGGCAGGCCCGCCTACCACCGCGACGGCAGAATGGTCGGGTACGCGCTGCTTGGCCCGAAGGCCAAGCCGTCCCGCTCCTCGGGCACCTTCCGCCGCCGGGTGTTCTGGCTGCTCCCCCACGACCGGGACACCGAACCGGACGGGCTGTACGCGCGGGGCGCCCCGGCCGAGGCCGTGGACGTACGGACGCTCGCCCCGGGCAGCAAGGGGCACAAGACCGAGCGTTCGGAGGGCGGTCCCATGTCCTCGTCGGCGGCCCGGGAGCTCCAGCCGTAGTCGTACCCGCCAGGACCCGGCCCGGGATGGATAAGAAACAGCACGTCCGGTATATTTCTGTTCGTCGGTCCGGACCACGAACAGAAAGGCGCCGCCGTGCAGGGGGAACGTCCCATCGGGGCCCAGGTGCTCGTGGCCGGCGGAGGCCCCGTCGGCCTGCTCGTCGCGGCCGAACTCGCCGCCTACGGTGTCGACACCGTACTCCTCGAACCGAGGACCGAGGTCTCCGACCAGCCCAAGGCGACCACGCTGCACGCCCGCGCGGTGCAGTCCCTGGCCCGCCGGGGACATTTGCCGGATGCGCCCGACTCCGCGTACGCGCCGGAACCCACCTCCGCCGCCTTCCACTTCGCGGGCCTCCCAGGCCTGACCATCACCGCTCCCCCGCACGAACCGGAGCCGGTGCTCAAGTGCGCCCAGGCCGAGCTGGAACGGCACCTGGAGACCCGGGCACTCGAGGCCGGGGCGCGCGTCCTGCGCGGCCACCGCGTCACCGACGTCGTCCAGGACGGGACCGGTGTACGGGTCACCGCCGAAGGCCCTGCGGGCCCGGCCGTCCTCCGTGCCGCGTACGTGGTCGGGGCCGACGGCGCCCGCAGCACGGTCCGCGCCCGAGCGGGCATCGAGTCGGACACGGTCCCGGCGACGGTGTCCGCGCTGATGGGGACGGTCACCCTGGCCGATCCGGAGGCGCTGCCCAAGGGCTGGCACCGCACCCCGCGCGGCTGGATCGTCGCCAAGCCCGACGCCGGGGGCCGTACCCACCTCCGTACGCTCGACTGCGCCGGACCCCACGAGGACCGGCGGCGGCCCGTCACCCTGGAGGAGCTGCGCCGCGAGGTGTCCCGCATCGCGGGCCGCGACATCGCGATGCACTCGCCGCACTGGCCCAGCCGTTTCAGCGACTTCGCCCGCCTCGCCCGGACGTTCGCCCTGGGACGGGTCTTCCTCGTCGGCGACGCCGCGCACGTGCACTTCCCGATCGGCGGCCAGGGCCTGAGCACCGGGGTGCTCGACGCACTGAACCTGAGCTGGAAGCTGGCCCACGCGGTACGCGGCTCGGCCGGCGACGGCCTGCTGGCGAGCTACGACGCGGAACGGCGCCCGCTCGCCCGCCGTGTCATCGACGGCACCCTCGCCCAGCTCGCCCTGATGCGCACGGGGCCCGAAGCGGACGCCCTGCGCACGGTGTTCACCGGGCTCCTCGCGGCCGAGAGCGGAAGCGGCCACCTCAGCGGCCTGATCAGCGCCCAGGACACCGTCCTGCCGGACCCCACCGGCGCGGGCGGCCCGGCGGCCGGAACGTACCTCGCCAACACCCCGCTCAGTACCCCGGACGGCGACACCGACGTCATCCGCCTCCTGCGCGCCGGACGGCCGCTCCTGCTGCTCCTCGGCGAGAAGTCCGGCCGCCACCGCGAGGAGGCCCGGGACTGGGCGGGCCTCCTGCGCACCGTCGAGGTACGGCCCACGCCCGCCGTGCCGTACGAGGCGGCGCTGCTGCGGCCCGACGGCCATCTCGCCTGGGTACCGGGCGACGGCGGGCTGGAACAGGTGCTGACGGCGTACTTCGGGCCGGGCGCCCCTGCCTCGTGAACGACGGGATCCGGGGCGCCCGGCCGCTCTCAGCTCGCGGTCTCCAGGACGTCCCGCAGATCGGCCGCCTTCAGCGCCTCCGCGTACACCCTGGCCCCCCGGGTGTCGGACAGGTCGAGCGACGCCAGCACCGACGGCACCACCGCGCTGGGCAGCAGATGACGCATCAGGGCGGACACCCGCACGACCAGGTCGCGGTACTCGCACACGGCCTGCGACATGGACTGGATACCGGCGAAGGAGCCCACGATGACGTCGGCCGTCTCCGGCGGCGAGATGTGCGGCAGCAACTCGCCCTGGGCCTGCGCCTGCTGGAGCAGGTCGAGCCCGACCTCGCCCCACCGCAGGAACGGGCCACTGCGGTCGAGGTTCTGCGTCAGCTGGTCCATCGTCAGCCGGACACCGGCCCGCACCATCGGGTCGGTCTGGAGGCGGTGGGCGTGCAGCATGACGACGTCGACGATCTCCTGCACCTTGGACGCGCGCATCGGCACGATGATGCGCTGGTCCTGCTCGGAGAGAACGCCCTGGGCGAGGTCCTCCTTGGAGTGGAAGTGGAAGTACAGCGCGCCCTTGGTCACCCCCGCCTCGGTGAGGATCTGGGAGATCGTGGCTGCTTGGTACCCCTGCTCCTCGAAGATCTTGGCCGCTGCCGAAAGAATCGTCTGCCGGGTACGGATAGCCCGTAGCTGCTCAGCCACTCTGCCTCCTCCCTCCTCAGGGTGGTCGAACGTGGGGAGAGTAAATAAACCGTCCAGTTCGTATCTTACAGGCCGGCCTCTTCCCTCCGCCCTGGTCGGGGAAATGTCCGGCAGGAAAGGGAAACCATGATCCTCGTCACGGGCGCAACCGGGACGATCGGCCGTGAAGTGGTCCGCCGCCTCCCCGACGGCCTGCCCATGCGCATCATGGCCAGGCACCCCGAACGGGTCGCGGGCGCCACGCGGAACGCCCGGATCGTCCACGGCGACTTCACCGACCCCACCTCACTGACGGGCGCTCTGCACAACGTCCACACCGCCTTCCTGGTCACCACCCCCGACGGGGATGACGACACCCGCTTCCTCGAACCGGCCCGTGCGGCCGGGGTCCGGCACATCGTCAAACTCTCCGCGGCCGCCGTCACCGACCCCCGGGCCGATGATCTGATCACCCGTCGCCAGCGCCGCAACGAGGACCTGCTGCGCGCCTCCGGGATGCGCTGGACCCTGCTGCGCCCCCGCGCCTTCATGTCCAACACCCTGTCGTGGGCCCGCTCCGTCCGCTCCGAGCGGGTGGTGCGCGCCCTGTACGGGACCTCGGTGAACGCCTGCGTCGATCCGGGGGACGTGGCCGAGGCGGCCGTAAGGGCCCTCACCGGGCCGGAGGAGGCCCACGCGGGCCGGGCCTACACCCTGACCGGCCCTCAGGCCCTCTCGGCGGCCGAGCAGACGGCTCAGCTCGCCCGGCTCCTGGGCCAGGAGCTCCGGTTCGAGGAGCTGAGCCCTCAGCAGGCCCGTACGGCCCTCGCAGCGCGCTACCCGACCGAGATCACCGAAGCGCTCCTGGAAAGCGCCAGACGGCAGCACAGCGGCTCCAAGGCGGACGTGGACGCCACGCTCCCGGGCCTGCTCGGGCGCCCGGCCCGGACGTACCGCGACTGGGCATCGGACCACCTGGACGCGTTCCGGCCTGCCGGGGCCGCGAGGGGCTGAAGTCCGCGTTCAGTCCCTCGCCGTTCGGTCCCTCTTCGGTCCCTCCGGAAAAACCGCAGGTCAAAGACCTGTTCCGCCCAAAAACCAGGGACCGAAGGGACTGAAGGGACTCAAGGTTGGTAGTTATCAGCGATTATGCAGGCGTGTGTATGCGCACACGCGTAGAACAACCCTATATATCCCTTTGTACCTACTACTCTGGTCCTGAAGCGCTGATAACTACCGACCTTGAGTCCCTTCAGTCCCTCCCTTTTGTGCCCGTAACCCGCTGACCTGCACTTTTGACCGAGGGACCGAAGAGGGACCGAAACTCCCAGTCCCTCCGCTCCGCGTTCAGTCCCTCCCCTTCGGTCCCTCTCCGCCGAGACCGGCTCACGGCCCGACACGCCCGGCCCCGACGTACAACTCCTCCCCCGGGCAAGGGACTGAAGGGACTCGCGGAACGAAGAGTCCCGCCCGCCGGGAGACGCCTGTTGTAGGCTCTGAGCCGAATCCGAAAACTCAGTCCCTTCAGTCCCTCGATCCCGCAGCGTGACCCTCTGAACTGGGCTTTCTCCCGAGGGACTGAATCGTTCAGGACTGAACAACTGTTGGCCCTCGGCAAGGACGATCAGCGTGCCGCGTCAAAGAGAGACCGGTGGCCCGCCCGCGGCGGGTGCCACGAGTCCCTTCGACATGGCCCGGTGGTGCACCGCGAACGGCTGGCCCGTCCATCCCCTGGCCCCCGGACGCAAGACCCCCGCGGGCAACTGCCCGGCCTGCCGCGAGGATCCGCACCGCCCGGCGGACTGCCCCTGCCTGCCCGCCGGCAAGTGGTGCCACGGCTTCCACGCCGCGACCACCGACCCGGAGCTCCTGGCCGCCTGGTGGGGTGTCAACCCGGCCCTCGGCGTCGGCGTCTCGTGCGGCCCGGCCGGCCTCGTCGTACTGGACATCGACGCACACAGTGCCGAAGTCCCGCACCGCGACCGGCTCCTGCCCGGCATCCCGATCCACGAGAGCGTCAACCTGACCGGCCTGGCCTCGGGGTTCGACACCCTCGCCCTTCTCGCCGCACTGCGCGGTGCCCCCAGCCCCGCCGAGGACGAGTCGACTCTGCGCGTCCGCACTCCGTCCGGCGGCCTCCACGTCTGGTACCGCACCGCCCCCGGCGGACCGCGCTACCGTTCCTCGGTGGGCTCCAGCCCCAAGGTCGCCCTCGCCTGGCAGGTCGACATCCGCGCCACCGGCGGCTACATCGTCACCCCGGCCACCCGCACGCCCGCGGGCACCTACACCGCCGTCGGCGCGGCCCGCCTGCCCGCACTCCTGCCCGACTGGCTCGCCGCCGAACTCCACCGCACCGGCCACACACCACAGCCCGCGCAGGTCCGGGTCCCCGCACCCCGTCCCGTACGGGCGCCCCGTGCGGCTTCGCGCGCGCTCCGGCTGCTCGAACCCCTGCTCGCCGAGGTCCGGGGCTGCGCGGCGGCCGCCGAAGGAACGGCTTTCACCGAAAAGCTCAACCGGGCCGCCTACACCGCAGGCGGCCTCGTCGCGGCAGGACACCTCTCCGAGCCCCGCGCACATGACCTGCTCACCGAAGCCGCCGACACCGCGCGCCCGCACCGCCACCGGCACAGCCTCACCGTCATCGCCTCAGCCCTGTCCGCCGGCGCAGCCCGCCCGCTTCATCCCGAAGGACGCCCATGAGCAGCGCCGACAGCAGCCCGCGCTTCGACGCCACTGCCGCAGCGCAGCAGATGCTCGCTCTCGAAACCGAGGGCGGCCTCCCCGGCCTGCCCGCCCAGCAGAACACCTCCGCGGTCCACGAACCCCCGCCCGAGGGCCGGTTGCCCGCGCTCTTGACCGACCGGGGCAACGCCAAGCTGTTCGCCGTCATGTTCGGTGACCAGTTCCGCCACGTCGAGGGCCTGGGCTGGTACCACTGGGACCAGTACCGCTGGAAGCGCACGGGTGGCGAGAAGGCCGCGGTCTGGGCGGCGGGCGACCTGGCCGAGCAGATGCCCCCCACCGACCCCACCGGCCAGTTCACGGACCGGGAAGTGCGCGCCCACCGGCGCCGCTCCATGTCGACCCCGGGCATCAAGGCCATGCTCACGCAGGCGAAGGCCTCCCCCGCCCTCGCCCTGGATCCGGACGTCCTGGACGGCGACCCGTACGCCCTGTGCACCCCGGCCGGCGTCGTCGACCTGCATACCGGGCATCTGCGCAAGCCCGACCCCGAGGGCGACATGCACTCCCGGGCGACGAGCGTCGCCCCCGAGGCGACACCCACTCCGCGCTGGCACCGCTTCCTGCACGACACGTTCGGGGACGACGCCAAGGGCGAGGAGACCATCCACTTCCTGCACCTGCTCCTCGGCTACTCCATCACCGGTGACGTCGGCGCCCAGGTGCTCCCCTTCCTCTACGGGACCGGCGCCAACGGCAAGTCCGTTCTCCTGGACGTCATGACGCAGATCCTCGGTGACTACGCGCAGGCGGCCCCGCCGGGCTTCCTCATGGAGAAGGGCAAGTTCTCCGAGCACTCCACCGAGCTGACCGAACTGCATGGCAGGCGCATCGTCGTCTGCTCCGAGCTCAAGCCGAACGACAAGTTCGACGAGTCCCGGGTGAAGCTGCTGACCGGCGGCGACCGCATCATGGCCCGCCGGATGAGGCAGGACTTTTTCAGCTTCAACCCCACCCACAAGCTCTGGCTGCTGGGCAACCACCGCCCCGAAGTCGGCACCGGCGGCCACGCGTTCTGGCGCCGCATCCGCCTGATCCCGTTCGAGCGCGTCGTCCCGGCCGCCCGCAAGATCGACAACCTCGCCAAGGAGCTCGTCCAGAGCGAGGGCCCCGGCATCCTGCAATGGCTCATCGAGGGTGCCAAGCTCTACCTGGCCACCCGCGACCCGCTCGACGGCCCCGCCACGGTCCGCTCGGCCACCGCCGCCTACGCGACCACCGAGGACCACATCGGCCGCTTCCTCGCAGAGTGCTGCACCACCCACACCCCGGACCTCCGCGTGGAACAGGGCTTGCTCTACGCCGCGTACAGCGGCTGGTGTGGGGCGGGCGAGGGCATCCGGCCCGCGACGGCGCGCGCGTTCGCGACCCGGGTCCGTCAGGAGCTCTCCCTCGCCTCGCCCGCCGACATGATGAAGTCCAGCGGCAAGAAGTACTACCCCGGCCTCGGACTCCTCACCGACGACGACTCCAGGACCGGCCATGCCTGACCCACGCACCCGGCACGCATCCGCCGGTCCGGCCTACCATGAGCACGGTGCCCCCACCAGGGAACGTGCTCACACCCACCCCGGCCTCCTCCCGGCCGGCCGACACACAAAGGGGCTGCAGCCATGAGCTCGCTGCTGAACGAGAGCGACCTCCACCACGAGAACGCTGTGGTCTGGCTGGAGAACCCCGACAACCTCGACTACGTACGCCAGGCGCTCGACAAGACCACCCGCCGCCGCGGAAAGCCCCGCTACGAACGCGACGGTCGCATGGTCGGCTACACCGAGCTGGAGGCCCACACCGAGGCCGACCCCGACAGCGGACTCCACCTGCGCAGGGTCTTCTTCCTCCTCCCCCACGACCGTGACGCCGACCCGGACGGCCCGTACCACGAGGGCGCACCCGGCGAAGCGGTCGACCCGAGCACCATCGAGCCGAAGCGGGTCGGCGACAAGACGCCCCGCTCGCAACGCGGCCTGGCCGCGACGGCGGAGGCCGGCAACTGACGGGGTGGGGGGATTATTACGCCGTAATAATCCCCCCACCCCGCCGGCTTATTACGCCGTAATAACCGTCCCGGACCGCCCGGTCCCCCGCCCCCGGTCCCTCCAGCCCGGCTCCACGACCTCCCCGGAGCCGGGCTCTTGAGCGACCCTCAAACAAAAAACAGGCAGAACTAACGCGTCGATGCCGATATGGATCATCGAAGTTAGTAAGGTGGCTGCCATGACTTCGCCCTCCCCCGGCGACCGCGAGAAGGTCGTCTCCAAGCTGCCCTCGGTGCTGCAGCAGAACCTGAAGATCCGGGCCGCTCAGCACAACACCGACATCCAGCGCGCCGTCGAAGCCGGCATCGAGGCCTGGCGGAGACTCGGTTCCAACCTCTCCCCCATCGACACCGCCGGTGCCAAGTCCTTCGCCACCTTCCTGCCTGACGGGCAGTGGGACGGCTTCCGCGCCGACTGCGCCTCCCGCGGCGTCTCCCTCATCCAGGGCCTCGCCCAGTCCGTCCAGATGTGGCTGGAGACGAACCCGGCGCCCACCGTCGTACGGCCGGAGCACCCCAAGCGGATCATCACCTGCAACCAGAAGGGCGGCGTCGGCAAGACCGCCATCGCCGCCGGCACCGGCGAAGCGCTCGCCGAGGACCCCGACGCGCTCCACCCCGTCCGCATCTCCAAGCACTTCGCGGCCGCCCTCGCCGAGGACCAGGACCCCTCCCCCCTCGACTACGAGGACCTCCCCGGCCTCGGACTGCGCGTCCTCCTCGTCGACTTCGACCCCCAGTGCCACCTCACCAAGCAGCTCGGCCACCAGCCGCTGCCCATCGAGGGCGACAGCCTCACCAAGCACATGGCGGGCGAGGCCAAGGGCCGGCTCGCCGACCTCGTCGTCCCCATCGAGGACCCCCGCTTCGGCGACCGGCTCCACCTCCTGCCCGCCTGCACCGACGCCTTCCTCCTCGACGTCAAGCTCTCCGGGGTCCGGGCCCGCGAAGCAGCCCTGGAACGCGCCCTGTCCGCGATCGAGGCCGACTACGACGCCGTCATCATCGACTGCCCGCCGAGCCTTGGCCTCAGCATGGACGCCGCCGCCTACTACGGCCGCCGCCGCCAGGGCGAAGCGCCGGGCAACTCCGGCGTACTCGTCGTCGTCCAGGCCGAGGACAGCTCCGCCGACGCCTACGGGCTCCTCACCTCCCAGATCGAGGACCTCCGCGACGACATGCACCTCGAACTCGACTACCTCGGCATCGTCGTCAACCACTACGACGCCCGCCGCGGCTACATCGCCACCTCGTCCCTCGACTCCTGGATGGACATAAAGGACCCCAGGGTCGTCGGCGTCATCGGCGACCTCAAGGAACAGAAGGAGGCCGTACGCGTGAAGCAGCCCCTGCTCGCCTACTCCCCCCGCTGCGACCAGGCCGTCGGCCTGCGCGCCCTCGCCCGGGAGATCTCATGAGCAAGGCGTCCCGGCTCGGGGCCGGTTCCTCCTTCGGCCAGACCCAGTCCATCAGCGCCCGCCGCGCCGCCATCAACCAGGTCGCCGCCGCCCCCACCGAGGGCGCCCCGCCCCCGGTAGAACTCCCGGTCGGCGTTATCAGCCTCAACCCGGACAACCCCAGGTCCGACCTCGGCGACCTCACCGACCTCGGCAACAGCCTCCGTGACCACGGGCAGAAGACCGCCATCAGCATCATGGGCCGGTTCGCCTACCTCGAAGGCAACCCCGGCCGCGAGGACGACCTCGAACCCGGCACCAAGTACGTCGTCATCGACGGCAACTCCCGCCTCGCCGCCGCCCGCGAAGCCGGCCTCACCGAGATCAAGGTGATGCTCGACGACAAGCTGGGCAGCAACCCCGACGAGATACTGGAATCGGCTCTCGTCGCCAACATCCACCGCCAGGAGCTCAACCACCTCGACGAGGCCAGGGCCCTCGAACAACTCCTGAAGATCCACGGCACTCAGGAAGCCCTCGCCGCCCGCCTCCACCGCTCCCAGGGCTGGGTCTCCCAACGCCTCGCGCTGCTGACCCTGACCCCCTCACTCAAGGAGAAGCTCCAGTCGGGCGAGGAATCCGCGGCCACACTGCGTCTGGTCGGCAAGAAGAAGGCCGAGGAGCAGGAGGCCCACCTCCAGCAGCTGAAGGCCACCAGGACCCAGAAGCCCCGCACCCCCAAGCAGAAGAGGCAGTCCCCCGCCGAGCCCCCCACCCGCCTGCCGTCGACCGACGCCTACACCTTGGCGAGCCTGATCATCGCCGAGCTGGACGTCCCGTCCCGGAGGAAGCTGACGGAGCTGCTCGTGGACTTCAAGATCGAGGAGTCGAAGCGGATGAGGGCGGAGAAGACCCCGGCGGTCGACGCCGAGTAGCCGCCCCAGGGGGCAGGCGGAGGATTATTACGCCGTAATAATCCTCCGCCTGCCCCCCGATTATTACGGCGTAATACTGGGGGAGCGGTCCGCGTAATGGGCGGCGAGCGCGACGGCACGCTCGTACAGCACCGCACGCAGCGACGCGGGGGACAGGACCTCGGCATCGGTCCCGAACCGCCACAGCGCCCACTCCGCATGGCGCAGATCCTGGAACGTCACGGCCAGCCGCAGCCGCCCGTCCTCCTCGGACTCCGCCGCCCGCACGGCCACCACCGTGCGCAGCAGCTCCTCCCGCCGCTCCGGGTTCACCCGCACCGACACGGCGACAGGGTCCCCGGACAGGAACTGCGCGCAGCGCTCCTTCCAGGCCCGCTCCAGATCCACCGCGTCCGGCCGCTCCGCCGCCTCGGGAAGCTTCTCGGCCGCCCGCACCCGCGACAGCCGGTACGTGCGGTCCTGCCCCGCTCGCAGCGCCAGCAGGTACCCCCGCTCCCGGACCGTCACCAGCCCCACCGGATCCACTGTGCGCCACCGCGGCGACTGGCCCGCGGCCACGTACTCGATACGCAGCTTGTGCCCGGCGAGCACCGCCCGCCGGATCTCGGTCATCACAGCGCCGGGCACCTCATCGGTGACCGCCGGACGTGAGAGCAGATCGGTCTCCGGCTCGACGAGGAACCGCCGGGCCGCGTCGCCCGCGGTGGCCGGGTGGCCCTCCGGCAGCGCGTCCACCACCTTGCGCATCGCCGAAGCGAGCGCCGCCCCCAGCCCGAACGCCTGCCCGCCGCGCCCCGACCCGGCGGCCAGCAGGGCCAGGGCCTCGTCCTGGTTCAGCCCGGTCAGCTCGGTCCGGAAGCCCGGCAGCAACGCGAAGCCGCCGTGCCGCCCGCGCTCGGCGTAGACCGGGACACCCGCCGCGGACAGCGCCTCGATATCGCGCAGGACGGTGCGGGTGGACACCTCCAGCTCACGGGCCAGGGCACTCGCGGTCAGCCGCCCGCGCTGCCGCAGCAACAACACGAGCGAGACCAGCCGATCGGCGCGCATACGACGACCCTAGCTGCCGCAGCACGCGCAGTATTACGCCGTAATAATGCGCACCCCGGACCCCGTCCGGAGCACGCGGCGGCCGGCATTATTACGGCGTAATACTGCGCCACCCGGACCCTGCGCGGAGGGTCCGGCGCTCGGCATTATTACGGCGTAATAATGCTGGCCGCCGGGGGAGTGCCCGCCTCACGGGCGGACGAGGCCACGACGGCCGGCCAGGACCACCGCCCCGCCCACCGCCGCGAGCCCCGCGAGGCCGACGCCGAACACCGTGGCCGCGCCGGTCAGTCCCACGCCGTCGCTGAGGTAGCCGACGGACACGGGCAGCAGCCCCGCCGGGACGTACCCGCCCACGTTGAGCGCGGCGTTGGCCTCCGCGAGACGCCTGGGCGGGATGCTCGAGTTCAGCAGCGACAGACCCCCGAGCTGCCCCATCCCCTGCCCCGCGCCGGCCAGCAGTGCGGCGGCGACGAACACAGGCACCGACGAGGTGTGCACGGCGACGATCAGCGCGACCATGCTCAGCACGGTGCTCACGGCCCCGGCGGACAGGATCGAGGGCCGGGCGAGGCGCTGGACGGCGAACTGCACGCCGGTCGAGGTGAGGAACATGGCGAAGGCCATGGCCCCGGCGACGATCCGGCTCGTCGTCCCGAGCAGCCCCGACAGGAGGGAGGGGCCGAGCGAGAGCATGAACGAGGTGGCGGTGATACCGGGCGCGAACACGGCGATTCCGAGCCGGAGTTGCCGGCGGCTGTCGCGAGGGACGCTGGGCAGGCGCACCCATGCGCCCCGCACCGGAGCCCCGGGCCGCCCGAGCGGCATCCGCACCACGGCGAGCAGGGCGGTCAGCAGCAGCACGGCCTCGACGACGAAGACGGTGACGGTCGGCGCGGGCAGCGTCTCGGAGAGGACTCCGGCCAGCAGCGGCCCGAGGCCCGCCCCGAAGACCATCGCGCAGGAGGCGAGCAGGGCGGCGAGGTGCCGGCGGCCGGGACCGGCCACATCGGTGACTGCGGCCATGCCGGCCGAGACGACGGCGCCGACGGCGATCCCGGTGAAGAGCCGGGCCACGATCAGCGCGGCCACCGTGGTGGCGGTGGCGAAGACCAGGCAGGCGACCAGGGCGAGGCCCAGGGCGGGCAGCAATACGGGTTTGCGCCCGAGCCGGTCGGAGGCCACGCCGGACACCAGCAGCGAGCCCAGCAGCCCGGCGATGTAGCACGCGAACACCACGGTCAGCGTGCCCTTGGAGAACCCGATGTCCCGCTGCCACAGCACGTACAGCGGCGTCGCCGCGTTGGAGAGCACGAACACGGCGGCGACCGGCCACGCGGCGAGCCAGACCCACCGCAGCGGGACATCGGCGCCCTTCCTCTCCCCGACAGCGCCCTGGACACCCTCGACCCGAGTTCCGGACATGACTGTTCCTCCCCGACTCCCAGTAGTACGACTCAACTCGAACTTAGCATGCAGTACGATGAAACTCGTACAAGCGAGAGATCGACGACGAGAAGAGGAGGCACCCGTGCCTACGCCCACAGGTGCCGCAGCCACCGGCAGGCAACTCCCGCAGCCCCTGCCGGAACCGGCGGTCGAGGACCTGCGCCTGGAAACCGTCCTGAGCGCGCTCAGCGACCCCCTCCGCCTGACGATCGTCCGCAAACTCCTCCTGGAATCCGAGGAGTTCGACCACCCCTGCGGCTGGTTCGGCCTGGACCGCCCCAAGTCGTCCCTGACCCACCACTTCAAGGCCCTGCGGGAGGCCGGCATCACCCGCCAGCGCCAGTACGGCCTGGAGCGCCGCAGCCACGTACGCGTCGACGACCTCAACGCCCGCTTCCCCGGCCTCCTCGGCCTGGTCGCGGCCTGGACCCCGGAGACGTGACAGGACGTCTGCCGACCGCTCCGCACGACTGAGTTGCTGCCTGCGGTCAACGGCGAGATCCTGGTGGCACAGGCCATTTCGAGAATCTCGCAATGCGCGATCGAAGGCCCGGTGAGTCGCAGGGAGTGCGCATCGCGCCGGCGGCCGGACCGCATCTGTTGCGGATCTCTTCCGGCAGGTCATCACCACCACCCGAATCGGGGTGTGCGTCATGATCGACGCCCGTACGCACGTCGTCGCCCTCTCGCAACAGCTCGACACCCTCGCTTCCGCACCCGTGGACCCCGCACTCGACGCGGCCCGCAACCAGCTCGTGGACGACTGCGCCCACCACCCCGCCCACGCGAGACTCGGCGCCCTGCTCGACCACGTCCTCGCCCACGCCGCGTCCGACGGCACGGAGGCCGCCCTGCTCGAAGAAGCGGCGAAGATGTGGACGGACGGCCTCGCCCTCTACGCCGAGATCGGCAGAATCCGCGGCGAGATCGAGGCGGCCCTGTCCGACCCGTCGAGCCCGGACGCCGCGTCCAAGTTCTGCGCGGCCACCCTGAGCCTGCGCCACGCCACGAGCGACGCCAAGGGCACGTTCGTCCGGATGGACAGCCTCGGCAAGCGCCTGCGGACCATGGCCCACATCCCGCGCCACCCCCGCCAGCAGGACGAACCCGTGTCCCAGTGGGGCTGGGGAGACGTCTTCCTCGCCCGCAGGACCGACGCACTCGTACGTAGCGCATTCGGCGAAGCCGGCACGGGAGAGACCCGCGCCCTCGCCTTCGGCATCCTGTCCGGCTACTCGGCGAACGCCCTCGGTTCGGTCTACCTCACACAGGTCGTCGGCGGGCCTCGCCGCTCCCACCGGCTCCGGGACCGCATCGCCCGCAACTCCGTCGGATCGTGGTGCGGCGAACAGTATCCGGACGTACGCAGCTGCCGGGGGATCGCGGACTCCCTGCGCTTCGGCAACGCACCGGAGGCGACCCTGCCGGGCGAGACGGCCGACTTCCTCACAAGGACGCTGGAGGGCACGTACGACCTGTCGCAGCTGAGCCCCCTACCCGATCCGGCACTGGGCTACGGACGCCTGATCAGGCAGCTGGAACTCCTCGACACCTTCGTCCAGCCGCCCGCACCGGCCCTGCCCCCGGCCCCGTTCATCACGAAGATCTTCGCCGACCCCGCGCACCCACCACAGGCGGCCGTCACCCCGGAAACAGCCACACCCCCGTACGCCCATGGGCCCGGAGTGAAACCCACCACCTACCACGGGTACGGCGGCGGGCAGGTGGGGCCACCGACGGCGACGGACAGCACCGCCGACAGCGAGAGCGCCTGTGGCAGCTTCTGCCTGGCCGTGCTGGCCTTCCTCTGCTTCGCCGTACTGCTCGGAGGCCCCTGCTGGGAGGAGTGGGGCAAGGGAAAGAGCTGCACGTTCTGGGACAAGCACGTGGCGGAGAACTGGCGGAACGCGTTCACCGTCGACCTCAGCCAGGCCGAGAAGGACGCACTGGCCTCACAGAGCCAGCCCCTCACCGGCACCGGCTTCACGGCCGCCGCCGCAGTCCCCCAACTCGACCAGCTCGTATCCCAGTTGTACGACCTCCACGTACGGCTCTGGGAGGCCCTCGGCAAGGCGGGCGCCTACCTGTCCGGCTGCGGACTCATCTACCCCGACGGGCGGCTGGACTTCCCGCTCTACCACCAGTTCCTCGCCGTACCGAGCGACACCATGCAGCCGCACCGCCCCGAAACGGACGACGTCCGCACGTTCTACCGGTATCCGCGGACCGAGATGGAGAACCCGGTCGACTACACGAAGACCGTCCCCGTCGGTGCAGGTCCGGGCATCGTCCTCACGGCCACCGGCCCCGACTGTGTACGCAGGTGGCAGGACGTCGCCCAGGGCATACCCGGCGACAGGAACCTCGACCTCGACGCGGACCGGCACACGGCTCACCCGTGCTGGTCCACCCGCGGCTCGATCGACGACGACCCGGTGGACGTGGACATCCTCGCCTACCAGGACCTGTGAGGACCCAGCCATGGACACCGATCGAGGCCGGAAGCAACAGCCCCACGAGGGGGGCAACGACCGCCCCTACCTCTACATCCACAGCTACCCGCCGCCCGACCTGCCCGATGTGGGGGAGGACGCCGGCGAACGGCCCGTGCCCAACGGCGTCTGCTGGTACCTCTGTTCAGGAATCCAGCCGCTGACGGCGTTCCAGCCCGGCCAGGACCTGACCGCCCAGGTGGCCATCGGCAACTGGCAGGGCGGAAACAGCCCCTCGATGGCCTACGTCGGCCTGTGGTGGTCCAAACCGGTCAGCGGGCCCGTCATCCCCGACCCCTCGAAGTTCATGGGCTTCTCACCGGTCGCGGTACCCCCGCACGGCGGCCGGGCCGAGACCACCCCCCTCACCGCCAGGATCCCGGCAAGCTCGGGCAACCACATCTGCCTCCTGGCCAAGGTCTGGCACCCCCTGGACAACGTCGCCGCCGGAGGCCTCGCGGACCCCGTCAACGACCGCCACTGGGCCCAGCACAACCTGGCCGTCCTGCCCGCCGCCCCCGCCGCACCCGAGCCCTTCACCTTCCTCGCGACGAATCCGACGGACGACGAAGCCGACTATCAGATCAGCGTCCGCCCCATGCCCCAGGAACTATGGGCCAACATCCCCAACGACGAACGCCTGCGCCCGGTGACCGCCTCCGCCTGGCTCTCCCTCAAGGACACGACCACCGGGGGAGAGGCCCAGGCCCAGAACGAACTCACCCACACACTCACACTCGCCCCGGGGGAACAACGCCCCCTGGAACTCCTGCTCGTCGTCACCGACGACCTGGGCAACGAATCCTTCGCCCCCTTCCAGATCGCCCAGTACCGCAACGAACGCCCGACCGGCGGCATAGCGGTGATCGTCCGAGGCGCCTGAGCACCTTTTGCTTCCAGGGGCGACCAGTCCGCGGGCCGTGGCCCAGCGCGTTCCCCGTACAGGCAAACCGTGTGCGCGAAAGCCGACGTGCGCCGTCCGCAGGAAGAGGAGGGCGCAGCCGCCACGGTGGTACCGCCCGACGAAGCTGCCGCAAGTGAGGGCTATTCAACCGTTCCCCGCAGCGTTCTGCCGGCGCAGGTCCGCGTCGAAGGACTGCGACGTCCCATGCTTCCCGTACAACGCGAAGTATCCGAGGGACTTCCCTTCGCCGATACGGCTGGTGCTGTCCGCTGCCGCCTCGAAGGTGAGGGTGTCGTCGCCGTCCCGCATGATCACCGCGCCGAAATGGTTGTTCCACCGACCGGGCGCATCGCTCAGGTTCACGTAGTGGTTCTGGCCGACCGCCGGTTCGGCCCGTGCTTGCTGGAGCTCGCCCGTCCTGGTACCGAGCAGCCTCTGCGCCGCGGCCTGGCAGTCGTTGGGCATCGTGATGAGGAGGTCCTGCATCACACGCTCCGGCTCCCGGGAGCCTGCGTACTCCATGACGATCACGCCGATGAGCCGCCCCGCGGTCTTCAGATAATCGACCGGGTCGAGCAGCGGGTTCAGCGGGACGTTCGCGGCGGCCCACGTCGCGCCCTGGTTCTCCATCGCGAGTGCGAGCAGCCGTTGGTGCACGCCGTTGAGGCTCCCGTCACTGGGGCGGCCCCCGCCCGCCAGCCTGGCAATGTCCTGGAGGAGCAGTCCGAGTGCGGCGGGCGGCTGAACCACGCTCCGCCGGTAGGAGTCGAGCTTCGCCGCCCTGTCCTCCGCGCTCTCACCCGCGAGGGGCTCGTGTTCGCTGTTCGCCCGAGCGGCCTCGGCCGCTTCCCTCGACGCGAAGACAGGCAGCACCCGGTGCAGCACCCGGCCGCCGACCACCACCTCACGGCCCGCTTCGAGGCGGATGCGGACCTGCTCCGACGCGGCCAGCACCGCGTTCGCCGATGCGATCAATTCGGCTTCCGCGAAGGCCTCCTGGCGGCCGGAGACCGCGATCCTCCCGTTCTGCGAGATCCGGTCGTACGGCGCGGTGTCCGCGATGTCCCGCTCCGCGTCCGGCCCGGTGTAGCGCTGTACGAGGGCGCCGGTCAGCGCACGAGAGACCGCCGCATTGCCGAAGCTGCGCTGCATATCGGCCAGCCGGGGAACAGAGTCGGAGGACCGCCTGCTCACCCCTGCTGCCCGCCCGGGGAGCGCACTCTGCTGCGGCAGCCTCGCGTACGTCACGTCACCCACATTCCCGGCCGCCGCCGGACGGCCCTCACCGTCAAGGTTCGGGCCCGGCAACCCGAGAAGAAAGGCCCCTTCGGGAAGACCAGGGGCAGCGCCCCGTGCCCGCCGGTGCTGTTCGTGTTCAACCAGCTCGGAGCCCGCAACCTCGAACGCACCATCCCGCGCCTGGCCGGCCTGACCCGCCACCTGTGGGCCGGGGGCAAGGCATATGGCGAGGACTACCACCACTACGACAAGAAGATCCCCGTCGTCACGACCATCCTGGACGACCTGCACCCGCATGGCCCGCACGGCCAGATCTTCAGCCGCTTCGGCCGCACCAGCCCGCAGACATTCCTTTACGCGATCGGAAACCCTCGCCAGCAGGCCGCCCTGGAAGGCGCAGGGCCGAGCATCGGGCGCGTGAGCGAGAGGTCCGGGAACGCGTGCGCCAGGAAGCTGAACAGCGCGCGGCGCAGCGGGAGGCGCAACGACCCGTGTGTGCGCTGCGGGGTGAAGTTCACCGACGAACGGTGCAAGGCGGCCCGGGCCACGGACTGGGGGACTCCGGCGGACACCCACCCCACGCTCTGTGAGCGATGCTGGCGGCGTGCCCTCGTTGCCGTGCAGTGGCCCAGACACTCCACCACCGCCCGGAGCGCCACGATCAGGACCAGGGCGAGGTGGTGCCGGAGCGGCAGCCCAGCCGGTGATTCTCGCGTTGGCGTACCTGAGAACACCCGGTAGGAGGCTAGCTTGCGGTTGTGCCCATGCCCAGCCGTTCAGGCTGCCTGTTGCAGGATGTTCAGGCGTAGGGAAGTTGACTGCCGATCCTGGAGGAGTCCCTGGCGGGCGGGCTCTATACGCGCGCCGCGCGGTACTGCCTGGCTGTTCGCTCGTTGGTCATCGGACCGCACCAAGAGACAGGAGCGAGCCGTCATGGCCATCAAGATCACCGAAGATTGCATCAACTGTGGTGCTTGCGAGCCCGAGTGCCCGAACGAAGCGATCACCGAGGGCGATGAGATTTATGTGATCAACCCCGACGCCTGCACGGAGTGCGTGGGCTTCTATGACCATCTCGCGTGTCAGGCAGTGTGCCCGGTGGAGGCTTGCCTGACGGATCCGGACAGGGTGGAGACCGAGGACGTCCTGATCAACCGGGCCTTGAGCCTGCATCCGGACGACGCGGAGCTTCGGCGCAGGGCAGCCGCCAACGACTACCCCAGCCACTTTCGGAGTTGAACTGTTGCCGCTCCGCGGTTCAGAAACTCGCACTGATCCGGCGCGCGTGACTCTGGCGTACGAGGGCGGCGTGCATGCGTACCACGGAGTCGCGGTCGGGTACGTGGTAGGCCCGCGCGTCGCGTTCGTAGTTGTCGAGTAGTTGCTGTCCGACCAGAACCTTCCTGTCCAGGTCCTTACCGCAGGCTTTGAACAGCTCGCGGTAGCGGGCCTGATACTCCGAGCGGCCCTTACGGCTGGGTGCGGCGGCTGCGGGTCGTCCGTGACCTGCGAGGCATGACGCGGCAACGCCGCCGAGAGCGACCCGGAGCGCCTGGCGGCGCGATGTTACGAAAGTCATGCACGGAAAGTAGCAGATCGATTACAGGGTGGGTCGGCGGGTGGCTGCTGACCTTAACTCGCATCACTCTGAAATCCGACTACCGGGCTTCCCTCAGCCGGGCCGCATGCGCCCCGCCGACCGAGGGGAACCCGACCTCTCCGCGTCAGCCGCAGCGGGGCAGCGCTGCCCCACTCTGACATCGGCTATGTCGTCCAGTCGAGTCCGAGGTTGGTGAGGGTGGTGAGTTGGTTGTCGGTGAGGCGGTTGCGTCGGGTTTTGTGGTTGCTGAGGAACACGCCGAGTCGTACTGATGTCCCGTCGGGTAGTTCTTCGACGTGTTGTCGCCCAACAACAGTTGTGCCTTCGCGTGCGATGTATTGCCGGAGGGCTTGTACGCCTCGTTGGAAGGCTTCGGAGCCCTTCCCGCCTTCAGTTTTCGCGGTGCCTCGCGTGGGGGCGGGTGCAGTGGCTCGTGGTCGTACTCCGAGCTTCTCGAGACGTCGTTGTTGTTCTGTGTTGAGCTGGGCCCAGTCGCGCGCCTGCCGGAGGACCCAGCGGCCGATGTCGTCGCCGCGGTATGTCACCCCCGGCTGTTGTACGTCCTCGAGCGTGTTCCCGGCGTTCAGGAGCGCCGCTAGGCCGGTGTAGCTGCGTTGCCAGTCGACGGTCCATCCGAGGAGTCGGGGGTTCCAGTCGGGGTCGATTGCGGCGAGCTGCTCGGCCCGCCGGCGGGCCCGGCCGGTGTCCTTCCCGAGTCCGTCGGGTCGTCGGAGGTTGGTGAGCCATTGTCCGATGGGCTTGTCGAGGGTGGTGGCGTGGCGGGGTGCGGCGAGGGTTCCGGCCTCGGCGTAGTAGGCGCGTGCGGCGGCAAGGTTTTCCTCGAAACCAGCGTCGGCAATGTCCCATACGATTCCGAGTTCTTCGAGTTCGTCGGCGCGTTCGCCGTTCATGGTCCCGGCCCGGAACGAGCGTCGTTGGTCGGACAGCCATCTTCCGAGCGGGTAGGCGCCCTCGGTGTGGTCGTAGGGCACGTCCAGGTCGCCTTCGCGCGTGTAGTAGCGGCGGGCGGCGTCGTAGCCGCGCTGCCAGTCCTGGCGCTCGGTGCTGATGATGTTGAACCGCACCCACTTCGCGATCATGACCGGATCCCTGGGGGCGGCGAACCGCAGCAGCGGCCGCGTGTCCTCCTGGCCCTCCTCGGGCGGGGGACCGATGACGGGCGACGGGTCAACGATCGCCTTCTGCTGTTCCTGGGGAATGGCAAGCAGCTCGATGGCACGTTCGTCGTGCGCCCGTAGCCCCTCCAAAACCTTTACCAGGGGCCTGTACGAGTTGGAGGTGAGCATGTCTTCCGGCTTTTCACCCGGCGCGAGGAAGACAGGCACGATCAGCGTCGCCATTTTCCCCTGTCCCGGCTTTTGCCGCAGTGCCCGGCCGATCGCCTGCACGATGTCGACCGCCGACCCCTTCGGGTCGAGGAGAGCCACGGAGTCGACGGCCCGGATGTCGACGCCCTCACCCAGGACCCGGCAGTTCGACAGCACCGCACGCCCCGCACGCCGGCCGAAGTCGGCGAGGACCTGGCGCCGATGGTCGGGCTCGTGGTCCCCGCACAACCAGTTGGCCCACACCCGCTCCGGATACCGCTCCGAGTCCGCCGCATGCAGCCGCTTCGCCACCCGGCCCAGCCCGCCGGCGAACGCGGCTGCTTCGATGGTGCGGTGGTGGAAGGTGATGGTGGTCTGCAGCCCGTGTTCGGCCATGGTCTCCAGCAGCGCGGCCTGGAGCGCGCCCATGCGTTCGCCGCGGACGTCCTCGTCGCGTTTCTGTGGTCCGGACAGCCGTTCCGGGGTGATGAGGGGGTCGGTGAGTTCTACGACGACGATCTGGTATCGCGCCAGCAGGCCCCGGGAGATGGCTGATGCGAGTGAGAGTTCGTAGACGACGGGGCCGAAGATCTTGGGGTCGTCCATGGAGCAGGCCATGTCCTGCGGCAACCGGTCCCGCAGCTCCCCCGCCTCCTCCTGCCGCTGCGTCCGGGAGGGCCGGGGTGGGCGTTCCTTCCAGATTCGGGGTGTGGCGGTCATGTAGAGCCGGCGCATGGCGGGGATGATGTCCTGGTCGTGAACCGCGGCCCATGCCTTGCCTGCCGATCCACTGGTTCGGTGTGCTTCGTCGATGACCACGAGGTCGAAGACGTCCATGGGCAGTCCGTAGGCGCCTTCGTGGGCTTCTGCGAGGACGGGGAGGGAGGCGTAGGTGGCGTAGACGGTCACCGGTCCGCGCCCGTGCCACAACGCCAGTTGCGGAGCACTCGTCGTGGAGCGCACCTTCAGGTCCCACAGGTGCGGGTCGTCCTCCAGCGAGCAGACGGCGACGGCGGGCCCGTGGTGGCCGGCTGCCCTCCACTCCCGCACTGTCTGTGTGAGCAGGTCCAGGGTCGGCACCAGGACCAGGACCCGGCCGTGCCGGGCCAGACGAAGCGCGGAGTGCGCGGCGATGAACGTCTTGCCCGTGCCGCACGCCGCGACCACCGTGGCCCGCAGCCCGGTCCGCGGGATCTTCTTCCCCGGCGGGATATCAAGGCCGCGCACGACAGCGTCAACGGCTTCGACCTGGTGAGGTCGGAGCGTGAATTTCCCCGTACTCGGCATACCAAATCTCCGGAAATCCATGAATGAACAGGCAGGCTGCCAGAGGTGGTGGCAACATATTCGGGATGCTACACAGCACATCAATGATGCACCAAGCAGCGCATGTGCAAGTGATGCACGGGTATCATCGTAGCGGGCCGATGTTCACCAAGGGGGAGTTCCAGAGCATCTCCCCGGCGGCAGGGGCATCCCCGAATACGGCTGACGGCCTGTCCGGTGCGGGTGGAGCGAAGCGGAACCCGCACCCAACGGGTCCGGGCCGGCACCCGGCCGGGGTGACGGGCTGTCATGGCTCGGGGGTGGCTGTTTTCTCGGGATGCTACACAGACCAGCAATGATGCACCGTCATCATGTAGCCAGCCGTTCCGGCGGAGCCGGAACCGGGCGGGGGAGCGAAGCGGACCCGCCCCGCACTTCGGGCCGCAGCGAAGCGGAGGCCCCAGGATTGGAGCGAAGCGGAAATCCGAAAGACGCGAAGCGGCTTTTTCAACACTGCGTCACGAACCGCGAAGCGGTTCGTTTCGCTTACCCATCGCGAAGCGATGGGGTAC